>CANQZP010000119.1 GCA_947628395.1 uncultured Clostridia bacterium | reverse complement strand
TACTACCGCTTGGTCTTTTCAAAGGATATTGTTTACTTTTCAATGTACTTTTTTGTCTCAACTTATCGTTGCGACGAAAATTATTATACTACCTATAATTATAAAAGTCAACAGTTTTTTTAAAACTTTTTTAAAATATTTTTTTATACTTATTTTTTATGTTTTCTAGGTGAGTACATTTTTTATTTTAACACCTCTTATGTTACTTGTCAACCGTTTTTTGTAGGTAATTTTTACCATTTAAAAATTCCAATTATTTTAACATTTTTTCATATTAAAAAGTAATTATCTTGCAATAAATTTAATGAATTATTAATAATGAATGCATTGCTCTTGTTAAAGAAACATATAATAGTTTTCTATCTAAATCTGTTTGAGTATAATTATCATAATCTAATAGTATTACTGAATCAAATTCTAATCCTTTTGAGTAATATGACGGTACTATCGTTATGCCTCCATTATAGTCTACTGTATTTTTAGTGATTAGATTCACATTATTTATCTTCTCTTTTATTTCCTTATAAACTTTTTCACATGTCTGATTATTCTTTCCTATAATGGCAATATTGACATAGCCCTTTTCTTTTTCTTCTTTTATCCTATCTACTATTCTTTCTATTTTTTCTTTGTAATTCTCACATTTGTAATGTTCTACTTTTTCTCCATACCTTGATATAGCTTCTGCTAAAACAATTTTTAATTTATCTTTTATTGGTGATATAACTTTATTAGCTTCTTCCATAATTTCTGATGTAGTTCTATAGCTTTGAGTTAAATATTCTATATTAGCTTCATTATTAAATATATCCTCATTTACTTTTTTCCAATCATTAATTCCTTTATAATCATAAATTCCTTGTGCAATATCACCCAGTATAGTTAATGATTTATTATTTGAAAGTATTTTATTTAATGTGTAAAATTGAAATTCACTAAAATCTTGTGCTTCATCTATAACTATATGTTTTAATCTTAGCTTTTCATTCATTCCATACAATTCATATTGTATATATAGTATGGGTGTTAAATCTTCTATTTGTATTGTCTTCTTTTTCATTTTTTCGTTAAATTCTTCTTTAATATAATCTAATGATATTTCATTATTTATAATTTCTTTATACGAATTTATTGCTGATGGTATTTTTATTTTCTTAATATATTCCTTTATTATTTTACTTCCATTATCTTTTATTAGACTTTTTATATTATCTTCATATCTCTCAAATATTTCTATTCTTTTTTTATTTTGTTCTTCTTGACTCAAACTTTTATCTATTGCTTCAATTTTCTTTTTTCTAAGTTCTGTTATTTGATCAATAATAATACTTGATTTATTTTCTAATTGATACTTCATATATCTTTCTAGATTTTCTATTCTAGTTTTTAATGAAAATCTTTCATAGTTATCCATTAAAACATTTAGTAAATTATTATAAGAAAATACTTTTATTCCTGAAATATAAAAATCATTCTTTTCTAATATATTTAAATTTACTTCTTTTAAATATTTATCAATAACTTCTTTAAATTTTAAACTTCCTTTATATTTACTCGATTCTATTATTTTCTGTTTTTCTTTATCGTCTAAGTCATTTTCTACTAATTTTATTAAGTTTACATTTGTATCCTCAATTTTTATTTTATCTTTTATTATTTTTAAAGCAAATTCTTCAAACGTTTCTTGTCTTACATAATCAACGCCTAAGTCAGGTAAGCTATTTTTTATATAATCTAGGAAGAATTTATTAGGTGCGATTATTAGAAATTCTTCTGGTCTAAATTTTTCTTCATATGTATAAATAAGATATGCTATTCTATGAATTGCAACTGTTGTTTTTCCTGAACCTGCAACTCCCTGTACTATTAATGGTTTAAACATATTACTTCTTATTATTTTATTTTGTTCTTTTTGAATTGTAGCAACAATATTTTTTAATCTCGAATCTGAATTTTGTTTTAAACATTCTTGAAGTAATTCATCATTTGTCGTAATATCTATATCACTAAATCTAATTAAATTAGCATCTTCTATTATGTATTGTCTCTTTAGTAAAAGTTCTCCTTCAATTATTCCATCTGGAGTTTCATAACTAGTTTTTCCTATTTCACCATCATAATATACACTTGAAATTGGTGCTCTCCAGTCAGCAACTACCACATTATAATTCTCGTCTAATATATTAGTTTTTCCTATATATATGTCTTGTTCTTTTTCATCTTTTTCTTCTTTAAAATCCACTCTTGCAAAATATGGTACTAGTAATGCTTTTTTTAGATTATTTATTTTAGTATATGTTTTCTTTTGAAGTTCATATAGTATGAACTCATCAGTTGTGTGTTTTTCAAGATTATGAAATATCATTTCTTCCTCTTTTAATTCTTTTTCAGCAATTTTCAAGACTTCTTTTAATTTTTCTCTTTCGTCTTCGATTGTTAGAATTTTTTTCATTATTTTTCCCTCCTTTTTTTAGATTTTTTAATACTAAAATGTATGAACAAATCTCGCTTCGCGAGACCTTTTCTCTACATCTTAAAGTTTGCTATCTAAATTCAAGGTCTCAAAGAAG
>CANQZP010000118.1 GCA_947628395.1 uncultured Clostridia bacterium | reverse complement strand
GTTGTACATTAAGGTACTATGTAAGACTAAAATATACTATGTACTTGCAAATTTGCTTTTACTTTTTCAATTGACGAGCTTTAGGTAATTGAATAAAGCCAAAAGTTATTATTGACTTTTGGTATTTTTATATGTAATATAATAGTATAAATTGTTTGAGGGAGAAAATACGAATGAAAAACGCTGAAAGCCTTGAGAGAGTACACACACACACACACACACACACACACAAATAGTTGTTTAAATAATGTAATGGTAACATAGATAAAAGAGTCTATGGGTTTTGTAGTGCGCAAAATCTGTAGGCTTTTTTGATTTTATATACAAAAATTTTTTATGTGTTTGATGACCGCTCCCAGGGATTTATCTATTTTTTTGTTGTCCTTCCCCAATGGCGCTGTAACCATACTAACGTATGTAACAGCGCTCATCGGTCCCCACAACGGACAACTTAAAAAATAGATAGAAATCCCTTCGCGCTAGTGTATTATATAAAAATTAAGGAGGAAAATAATATGTTGAGGAAAGAAAGGGGTATTACTTTAATTGCATTAGTTATAACTATCATTGTTTTGTTAATTTTAGCTGGTGTGACGATTGCTATGGTTGTTGGTGATAATGGAATTTTGACTAGAGCTAAGGAAGCTAAGAGTGCGACTGAAATAGCAGAAGAGAATGAGAAAAGGGAGCTTGCAAGGGCAGAGGCTGCAATGAATATGGAAAATACTACTTATGAAGGTGTAACTATACCAGCTGGTTTTGCGCCAACAAGGATAGATGGAGAAAATAAGGTAGAAGATGGATTAGTTATAACAGATTCAGAGGGAAATGAGTTTGTATGGATACCTATTAATAATATTAAAGAATTTTATGGAAAAGATATTAATAATCAATTACATGGTAAATTATATACATATAATTCAACTTCTCGTGAAAATTTAAATTGGAGTGAAGAAAATGATATTATGACAGTATCTCATACTGATTCAGGACCTAATACTTATAGAGAACCCAGCATATTGAAAGGTGGTGATACAAACGATGGAGATGATGGAGCTAATGGTATTAGTTCATTAAAAAATATAGTAGGAATTTTAGGTGATTCAAATGATAGTGTTTTAAATAATTGGAAAGAAGAATTAGAATCTTCGTTCGAAAGGATGGTTAATTCAGCTAAAAAATATAATGGTTTTTTTGTTAGTAGATATGAAATAAGTTATAATAATAATAAAGTAGAAAGTAAAAAAAATACTGTAGCTATAACATCAACTTCAGAAAGTGTTGGAAATTGGTATGGTTTATTCCAAAAAGCAAGAGAATATTCTTGTGGTAATGTAAAATCATATATGATATGGGGATGTCAATATGATGCTATATTAAAATATTTTCAAGATAATGGAATTGATGTAACTAAAGTTATAGGTGATGATATTAATATAGATGATAAATATACTGGAGTTAATGAAAAAGATAAAATAAAAAATATTTATGATTTAAAAGGTGGACGTGTTGAATGGACACTTGAATCATTATCTTTAGAAAGGAGAACTTATAGAGGAGGATATTTTGAAGTAAAAGACGATTGGAAATGGAATATAGCTCATAGAGGATTTAATTTGAATTTATCAGATTCAGTATATGGCCGTACTACTAGAATGACTTTGATTATAGAATAAATAGGATTATGGAGCGGTATGTCTTTTTAGCTATTTACGTTTAAGTACAACTTTCTAATTTTTTATACTAGGTGTAGTATTTATGTAGTTACAAATATCTGATTGACTCTCGAAATTTGATATGATAAAATTTAAACATACAATGAAAAAGGAGAGTATTATGTACATTTTAGAATTTATTTTGGAAAATAAAGAATATTTAGAAGACTTAATTACAAGAAGTACATATCATTCTAATGCTATTGAAGGAAGTACGCTGACTTATGCTGAAACTTATGCTATTTTATATAATGATAATAGTTTTAAAATTGAGGGAAAAGAGCCAAGAGAAATATATGAGGCTATTAATCATAAAAAAGCTTTAGAATTGGTATTTAAGAATTTACAAAATAATGATGGATTTGATGAGAGGTTTATAAAGAAATTAAATGAAACAATAAATAGAGATATAAAAGATACTGAAGGATATAGGACTATACAAGTATTTATTAGAGGAAGTGAACATATTCCACCAACTCCTGAGAAGATTCCTAATTTAATGAATTATTTTGTTTATAATTATAACCATGATGAGCAAGATGTTTTTTCAAAAATAGCTAGGTATCATATTGAATTTGAAAAGATTCATCCTTTTGAAGATGGTAATGGTAGAACTGGTAGATTACTTTTAAATTATGAGTTGTTAAAAAATAATTTACCACCTGTAGTAATCAATAAGGAAGATAGGGTAAAATATTTTGAGTTTCTTAGGAGTAATGATGGAACAGGTTTAGCTGATTGGTTAAGGGAATTATCTATTAAAGAACAAGAAAGAATGGAAAAGTTTAAAAAATAGAAAATATTTTTAATTCAGACAGAGAGAACGGAAATGTCTATTTAAGTTAAGAAAATATACCATAAAAAAGCAAGTATAATAATTGATTTTTTATAGCTTTGCTGTCGCAACTTTCAGATTAAAAAGTATTTCGTAGGGGC
>CANQZP010000117.1 GCA_947628395.1 uncultured Clostridia bacterium | reverse complement strand
TAGGAGCTAATAAAGGATATATATACGTAAGAGCAGAATATCCTATTGCTGTAAAGAGATTCCAAATAGCAATTGACCAAGCAAAAGAATATGGAATTTTAGGGAAAAATATTTGGAATACAGGATTTGATTTTGATTTAGAGATTAGATTAGGAGCAGGAGCATTTGTATGTGGAGAGGAAACTGCACTTTTAGAGTCTATAGAAGGTAGACGTGGACAGCCAAGATTGAAACCACCATATCCAGCAAATGCCGGACTTTGGGGAAAGCCTACCTTAATCAATAATGTAGAGACTTATGCAAATATTACTAAAATTATTTTAAATGGTGCTGAATGGTACAGTTCTATTGGAACTGAGACATCTAAAGGAACTAAAGTTTTTGCATTAGGTGGAAATGTAGTTAATGTAGGATTAGTAGAAGTTCCAATGGGAACTACTTTAAGAGAAATTGTATTTGATATAGGTGGAGGAATTCCTGATGGAAAAGGCTTTAAAGCAGCTCAAACTGGAGGACCTTCAGGAGGTTGTATTCCTAAAGAACATTTAGATACACCAATTGATTATGAATCATTAGCAAGTATTGGTTCTATGATGGGTTCTGGTGGATTAATTGTTATGGATGATTCAAAATGTATGGTAAATCTTGCTAAATTTTATTTAGGATTTACTGTAGATGAATCTTGTGGAAAATGTACTCCTTGTAGAATTGGTACAAAAAGAATGTTAGAAATTTTGACAAAAATATGTGATGGAAAAGGTACTGAGGAAGATATAGAAAAACTTGAAACTTTAGCTAAGAATATTAGTAAAGCTTCTGTTTGTGGATTAGGTCAAACTGCACCAAATCCAGTATTGAGTACTTTGAAATATTTTAGAGATGAATATGAGGCTCATGTAAAGGAGCAGAGATGTCCTGCTGGTGAGTGTAAAGCGTTGGCTAAGATTACTATTCATCCAGATTTGTGCAAGGGTTGTGGATTATGTAAGAGAAATTGTCCTGTTGGAGCAATTTCTGGTGAGGTTAAGGAGCCACATAAAATAAATCCTGATGTTTGTATTAAGTGTGGGGTATGTATTAGTAAGTGTCCATTTAAGGCTATTAGTAAATAATAAAAAAGGAGGCAATCAAATGTCAAATAATGAGGAAATTACATTAACAATAGACGGAAAACAAGTAAGTGTTCCAAAGGGAGCAACGATATTAGAAGCTGCAAGAAAAGCAAATATTGATATACCAACTTTATGTTTCTTAAAGGAGATAAATGAAGTAGGAGATTGCAGGATGTGTATTGTGGAAGTAGAAGGTAGAAGGGGATTTGCTACTTCTTGTATTCAAAAAGCAGAAGATGGAATGGTTGTTAAAACTAACAGTCCTGCTGTAACAGAATCTAGAAAAATGGTATTAGATTTGATTTTATCTAATCATGAAAGAGATTGTTTGACTTGTAGTAGAAACGGAAATTGTGAGTTACAAAATTTGTGTGTAAAATATAATGTACAAAATGTTGAATATGATGGTGAAAGAGTAGAGCATGAGATTGATGATTTATCTCCATCAATTGTTAGAAATTTTAATAAGTGTGTGCTTTGTAGAAGATGTATTGCTACTTGTAAAAAGGTTCAAGGTATAGGTGCAATTGATTGTGCTGGTAGAGGTTTTGAATCTTCTGTTTCTACAACTTATGATTGTAGTTTAAATGATGTAGATTGTACTTTCTGTGGTCAATGTATACAAAGTTGTCCAACAGGAGCACTTCATGAGAAAGAGTATGTAGATGATGTTTGGAAGAAAATAAAAGATCCTGATACTTATGTTGTAGTTCAGACTGCTCCAGCAGTAAGAGTAGCTTTAGGTGAAGAATTTGGAATGCCTATAGGAACAAATGTAAAAGGTAAAATGGTTACAGCTTTAAAGAGAATAGGATTTGATAAAGTATTTGATACAAATACAGGTGCAGATCTTACAATTATGGAAGAAGCAAATGAGTTTGTAGAAAGAGTACAAAATGGAGGAACTCTTCCAATGATTACATCTTGTAGTCCTGGATGGGTAAGATTTGCAGAGAAAAATTATGGAGATCTTTTAGATCATTTATCAAGTTGTAAATCTCCTCATCAAATGTTTGGAGCAATTATTAAATCATATTTTGCAGAAAAGTATAAAATAGACAGCAAAAAAATTTGTACAGTTTCTGTTATGCCATGTATAGCTAAAAAATATGAAGCTTCAAGACCAGAGATGGAAGTAGATGGATTAAGAGATGTAGATTATGTAATTACTACTAGAGAATTAGCTAAAATGATAAAACAAGCTAATATAAATTTTGTAGATTTAGAAGATGATGATTTTGATGATCCTATGGGAGAAGCAACTGGTGCAGGAGCAATATTTGGAACTACTGGTGGAGTTATGGAAGCTGCAATAAGAACAGCAGTAGATACTTTAGAAAATAAGAGTATAGATAGAATTGAGTATAAAGAAGTAAGAGGAGAAAAAGGAATAAAAGAGGCTACATTAAATGTCGCTGGAAAAGAAATAAAAATTGCAGTTGCAAGTGGATTAGCTAATGCTAGAAAAATTATGGATCAAATTAGAGAGAATAAGTCACCATATCATTTTGTAGAGATAATGGCATGTCCTGGTGGATGTGTTATG
>CANQZP010000116.1 GCA_947628395.1 uncultured Clostridia bacterium | reverse complement strand
CTGTTTAATGCGAGTAGCATTATTACAGCCCCATTGGGGAAAAACAACCAGAAAAATAGATAAATCCCTGGGAGCGGATGTCTTTATTTTTTAAAATAAAAGCAAAATTTTAAATTATTATATCATATTGATTTTTATTTTTCTATAATATACAATATTTATATAAATTTATTAAATTGGTGATATTATGAAAAATAAAAAAATTTCTAAAAAGAATAAAAAAGCTTTAGAAATAAGAAGAAAACAAACATACAATAAAAAATCCTTAGTACTACTTGGATTCTTCTTAGTATGCTTTTTTGCATTAACCATAAGAATTGGATATATACAATTTGCTAAAGGAGAAGAATATAGTACAGCAGCATATAAACAACAAACTTCTAGTCAAACAATTGAATCAAAAAGAGGAACTATATATGACGCAACAGGACAAACACTAGCTAGAAGCGCATCTGTTGATACTATTAGCTTAGCACCCGGAAAAGTATACTATTCTAATGGTGATACAGTTCCAAACGACGTTTTAGCAACTGGTTTTTCTGAAAATTTTTCATTAAATTATGATGAAACATTAGAAAAATTAAATTCTACTACATCAGTTATAAAGGTCGTTAAAAAAGTAGAAAAAGAAACAGTTGAAAAATTTAAAACTTGGCTTGCAGAAAAAGATATTTCTACTGGAATAAACATTGATGAAGATGCTAAAAGATATTATCCTTATGATAATTTAGCTTCTAATGTTATTGGATTTTGTGGTGATGATAATCAAGGAATTGAAGGAATTGAAGCAGCTTGGGATGATGAACTAACAGGAACTCCTGGAAGAATAGTAACATCAACAAATGTTAATAAACAGGCTATTTCTGATGATAATGAGCAATATATACCTGCTAAAAACGGTAGTGATATTTATTTAACTATAGATTCATATATTCAATCTGTAGTTGAAAAACATTTGCAACAAGCTGTAGTTGAAAATAATGTAGCTAAAGGTGGTATTGCAATTGTTATGAAACCTTCTACTGGAGATATTTTGGCTATGGCTAATTATCCTTCATATAACTTAAATACACCTTTTGCTATAAATGATACTTCATTAGCTAGCAAATGGGATACACTTTCTGAACAAGATAAATTAACTGAATTACAAAAAATGTGGAGAAATAAATCTATTTCTGATGGATATGAACCAGGTTCTACATTTAAGCTTATAACTGCTTCTATTGGATTAGAAGAGAACAAAGTTGAAACTGATACTCCTGGTGATTTTAATTGTACTGGTTCATATAAAGTAGCAGATTATGATATTGCATGTTGGAGAAGAGATAGACCTCATGGTTCTTTGAGCTTAAGAGGTGCTTTGGAAGGTTCTTGTAACCCAGCACTTATACAACTTCGGTCAACGTATAGGTCCAAATCTTTTTTATAAGTATTTTAAAGCTTATGGTTTATTTTCTCCAACTGGTGTAAGAATGTCTGGCGAATCTTCTAGTAATTTTTATGATTTAAAAGATGTTGGACCTGTTGAACTTGCTACAATGTCTTTTGGTCAAAGATTTACAATTACACCTCTTCAGCTTATTACTGCCGTTTCTGGTCTTGTGAATGATGGAAACTTAATGCAGCCTAGAATAGTTTCAAAAGTTGTTGATCCTGATACTGGTATTTCTACTGATGTTCAGCCTGTCTTCGTTCGTCAGGTTGTATCTAGTGATACATCTACAAAAATTAAAGATATGATGGGTTCAGTTGTAACTGAAGGTACAGGTGGCCCTGCAGCTGTTAAAGGATATTCTATTGGTGGAAAAAGTGGTACTTCAGAACCACAACCAGGTAGAGAAAAAGAAGATGGATATGTTGCTTCTTTTATAGGAATCTCACCTGTTCAAAATCCTCAAATCATTGTTCTAGTTGCACTTTATAAACCACAAGGAGCAAGCCATCAAGGTGGTACTGTTACTGCACCTGTTGTTTCTAAAATCTTTACTGATGTTTTACCATATCTAGGAGTCAGTTCTTCTGTAGAAGAAAAAGAAAAAACAGGTACTGTTAAATTACCTGATTTGAAAAATAAAACTTTAACTGAAGCAAGACAAATTCTAGAAGCTTCTGGACTTAGAGCTTATATGAAATCTACCATGACAGATTCTAGTAGTGCTTTAGTTGTAAATCAATCTCCTAAATCTGGTACTACTTTATCTGCTGATTCTATAGTTTGCTTATATGCTTCTTCTGATGCATCTGTTGAATCAAAGACAGTTCCTGATTTAATAGGAAAAACTGTAGAACAAGCTAAGAACTCTTTAAACTCACTAAATTTAAATATAATGGCTACTGGTACTGGAGTTGTTTCAGCTCAAGATATTGCACCAGGAACATCTGTAGAAGAAGGAAGCATAATAACTGTTACATTAAGTCAATAATCTAATGTTACTTAAATATATTTTGCACAATGGAATATTGAATTCGCTTTTACATGTTATTCCACTTATTTCCAATTAGCATTTTATATCTATTCTCTAAAATATAAAATGGAAATTACCACGGAAGAAAAGAGGTGCAAAATTGATGGAAGATGTTCCCATAGAAAAGAGTGGAAGTATTTTAATTTCTGTATATAAATCAGCAATAAATAGTTTTCCATATTTCTCTATAAAAGCAGATAATGAGAACGTATCTGATATAGCATATATCATCGAAGATACTTTAAAAATGTATTAAAAATAATAACCCACAGATTAAAATATCTGTGGGCTATTGTTTTTTCAGACAGGGGGACGGAGTTTTTGTCTAAAAATTGAAAATTTTTAGACAAATAACTCCGTCC
>CANQZP010000115.1 GCA_947628395.1 uncultured Clostridia bacterium | reverse complement strand
TAAGAATCATAGAAGCAATACTCTCAGCATTTTGAATAGCACTTCTTGTAACCTTAGTAGGATCAACAATACCCTTTTTCTTCATGTCAACATACTCTTCACACTTAGCATCAAAACCTACACCAGGCTTACTCTCCTTTACCTTCTCTAAAATAATAGCACCCTCTAATCCAGCATTCTCAGCAATTTGTCTTACAGGTTCTTCTAAAGCTTTAAGAACAATTTTTACACCAATCTTCTCATCTTCCTCAGTCTTATTTAATAAATCTTGAACCTTAGGAATTACATTGATATAAGCAGTTCCACCACCAGCAACAATACCCTCTTCAACAGCAGCCTTAGTAGCAGACAAAGCATCCTCTATTCTAAGTTTCTTTTCCTTCATTTCAACTTCAGTAGCAGCACCAACCTCAATAACAGCAACACCACCACAAATCTTGGCAAGTCTCTCTTGTAATTTTTCTTTATCATACTCACTAGTAGTCTCTGCAATGTTAGCTCTTATTTGCTTAATTCTAGCATCTAATTCCTCTTTATTACCTTCACCACCTACAATAATAGTATTATCCTTTTGAATTTTAACTTGTTTTGCTCTACCAAGACTAGTAATAGCAGTATCTTTAAGTTCTAATCCTAAATCATCTGTAATAACTTCACCACCAGTTAAAATAGCAATATCCTGAAGAATATCTTTTCTAGTATCACCAAAACTTGGAGCCTTAACAGCTACAACATTTAAAACACCTCTTAATTTATTCAAAATTAAAGTAGATAAAGCCTCTCCTTCAATATCATCAGCAATAATAACAAGTTTTCCAGATTGATTCATAATTTCTTCTAATAAAGGTAATATTTCCTGAATATTACTAATCTTCTTATCAGTAAGTAAAATATATGGATTCTCCATTATAGTCTCCATTTTTTCAGTATCAGTAACCATATAAGGAGAAATATATCCCTTATCAAATTGCATACCTTCAACAACTTTTACCTCAGTATTAGAAGTTTTTGATTCCTCAATAGTAATAACACCATCCTTAGAAACCTTCTCCATTGCATCAGCAATTAAATTTCCAATCTCTTCATTGTTTGCAGAAATACTTGCAACTCTAGCAATATCTTCCTTTCCATTAACCTCTGAACTAATCTTTTTAAGTTCATCAACACAAACCTCTGTAGCCTTATCCATACCTCTTTTAATAGCCATAGGATCTCCACCAGCAGCAATATTCTTTATTCCCTCTTTAATCATTTTTTGAGCAAGAACAGTAGCAGTAGTAGTTCCATCACCAGCTACATCATTAGTTTTAATAGAAACCTCTTTAACAAGACCAGCACCCATATTTTCATAAGGATTATCAAGTTCGATTTCCTTTGCAATAGTTACACCATCATTAGTAATAAGTGGTGCACCAAAATTTTTATCTAATACAACATTTCTTCCTTTAGGTCCTAGAGTAACCTTCACAGTATCAGCTAATTTATTAATTCCTTCCAATAAAGACTTTCTAGCGTCTTCTCCATACTTAATTTCTTTTGCCATTTAAAAAACTCCTTTCTAAATCTTTTAATCTACAATAGCCAAAATATCGGATTGGCTAACAATTAAATAATCTTCTCCATCAAGTTTAACCTCTGTACCTGCATACTTATTTAAAATAACTTTATCACCTTTTTTCACAAGCATCTCTTCCTTAGTTCCATCAACCATCTTTCCAGGTCCAACTTCAATAACTTCTGCAACTTGTGGTTTTTCCTTACTTGCAGTAAGTAAAATACCACTCTTCGTAGTCTCCTCTTTTTCTTTCATTTTAATTAAAACTCTGTCACCTAATGGCTTAATCATTTACATCTACCTCCTTTAAAAATTAGCAGTCTGATTTTTAGTCTGCTAATAATTTATACCCATTTATAAAATTTGTCAATACATTTCGTATTATTTTATTCAAAAAATTTCAAAATAGAACCATTCCCAAACATAAAGGCTGAAATTTCAAACAAAGAACAAGAAAAACAAGCACAGAAAAACTCTGTCCCCTCTGTCTGTTTTTTTGACAACCACCTTTTTAACCGTAGGGGCGGGCCTTGCGTCCGCCCTTTTTCTTTTTACAAATCATCCTCTTTAGACCGTAGAAGCGATTAAAATCTCCCCTATTTAAATAGATATAAGGATTGCAATATCTATTTAAATTAACAAAACAAATTCAAAAAAAGCAGTATCATAATTGATTTTTAAATAGCCGCGTAAGCGATCAAACGAGACCGTAGGTCGAGTGCGATTTGGAGCAAATTACCGATAAAAAATGCTTTTCGTAATTTGCGATCGCCTTGGCTATAAGAAAATTGGGCATTAACGAAATCAAAGATTTCGATGCCCAGATGTGCAAAATTGCTTCGCAATTATTGCACGAATCAAGGTAAATTAACCTTTTTGTATACGGAAAAATCTTAAATATTGCCAAGATAAAAGCCGATTTTTCCTATACAATGAAAAATCAATTATGATACTGCTTTAATGATTAAAAAAATCTCTTAACTTGAATAGACATTGATAAGGACAGGATTTTAATTACTATTCCCTTCACTCTGCACCATATCCTCTAAAACCAATTGCTCATTCTCATCCAATTTATATCTAGGAAGCTCAGGCAATTCATCCAAACTCGAAACCCCAAACAACTTCAAAAAATTCAAAGTCGTCCTATACGTAGTAGGCTTACCAGGCGCATTAAGCTTTCCCGCATCCTCAATCAAATCATACTCAAGAAGTCTATATAAAGTACCATCAGAACTAACACCTCTAATAGCCTCAATCTCAGCCCTAGTAATTCTAGGATTATACGCAATAATAGATAAAGTCTCTAAAGCAGCC
>CANQZP010000114.1 GCA_947628395.1 uncultured Clostridia bacterium | reverse complement strand
CCCTACACCTCTTCCTTATATACATCCCCGTCATACCGTAGGGGCGATTATCAATCGCCCGTTCTTCGAAGGAATTTCTAAAATCTTTTTACCTTGCCAAATACTTAAGAGCAAGCTTAATAATATCCTCAGTAGACAAATTAGAAGTATCAATCTTCTCAATAACCCTATTTATCTCCTGCCTACTATAACCCAAAATCTGAAGAGCAGCAATAGCCTCTGAAGAAGACTCATCATCCTTTATAACCACATTAACCTCTTCATTTTTACTTATAGCCTCTTCAGACTTTAACTTATCCTTAAGCTCCAAAATAATCCTTTGAGCAGATTTCGCACCAACTCCAGGAATTTTAGTCAAAGTCTTAACATCATTAGAAATAACAGCAACAGCAAACTTAGACGGAGTAATATTAGAAAGCATTGTAATAGCAGACTTTGCTCCAATACCACTAACCTGAAGCAACAACTCAAACATCTTTAATTCTTCATTACTTAAAAAACCATATAAACTAATATCATCTTCTCTTACATGCTGATGAGTATAAACCTTAACAACACTCCCAAGCTCACCAATATTAGAAATAGAAGACAAAGACATAAATATTTTATATCCAACTCCACCTACATCAATAACTACAAAATTAGTAGATTTTTCCTCCAAACTTCCTTTAATATATGCAAACATAAAATCCTCCTAAAAATTTTTATCTTAGCTCAGCCCCAAACTCTTTCTTCAAAGAAGCAATAACCTTATTTAACAACTCATTTACCTCCTCATCTAAAAGAGTCCTATTCTCAGCCCTAAACTCCAATGAAAACGCAATACTCTTTTTATCCTCATCGATTCCCTTTCCAGTATAAACATCAAAAACTCTACTATCAACTAAAAGTCCACCAGCAGCCTTTTTAATAACTTTTGAAATACTATCTGAATCAATATCTTTATTAACCAATACAGCCAAATCCTTCTTTATTCCTGGGAATTTAGAAATCTCCTTATACTTCATTCCACCAACTTTCTTAGCTAATAACTTATCTAAATTAATCTCAAAAACAAAAACATCTTCCTTACAAAACTCAGGATGCAACTTTCCAATTATACCAACAATATCATTATTAACTGAAATTTCAGCGGTTTGATAAGGATGAAAATCATTAGGTAATTTATTCTTAATTACAAAACTATATCTATTTGCATAACCTAAATAATCTAATAACTCCTCTACAACACCTTTTATAATATAAAAATCAACCTTTTTAGAATTATTAATACCTAAATAAAACTCTCCAGTCATCAAACCACATATCTTTAGATTTTCGCCATATTCCTCTCCTCTTTTATAAAATCCCTTACCAATTTCAAAAATAGAAATATCCTTTTCATTTCTATCCCTGTTATATTCGTAAATCTTATATAAAGATGGAATCATGCTATATCTCAAAGTATTTCTATCTTCAGACATAGGATCTAATAACTTAACAATCTCAAAATCATCACTAGAAAATTTAACAGCATCTTTATCATTAACTAAAATATATGATAAAGTTTCATTTAATCCTAATTCTACAGCTTTATTTCTAAGACCTCTAATAGTTTTATTATAACTTCCTGCTTTAAGAGGTAACTCTGGAAGCCTACCCACAATATTATCTACACCATAAATACGTCCAACCTCTTCAATTAAATCCTCTTTAATACTAATATCAATTCTTCTTCTAGGAACAGAAACATGAATTAAATCTCCTTCAGTCTCATAAGAAAAACCTAACTTTCTAAAAGTATCCAAAATATCTTCATTCTTTATATTCATACCAAGAATATTATTTATATTAGAAAAAGTTATATCAATTTTTCTATCCTCTAAATCAGAATTATCAACCTTAGCAATACCAGAAACAATAGTTGCATCAGCATATTTTTCAAGTAAATTACAAGCTCTATCAATAGCCATATAAGTTCTATTAGGATCTAAACCTTTTTCAAACCTGTTACTAGCCTCACTTCTTAAAATTTTCTTAGAAGTCATTCTAATTTTAACTGAATCAAAAATAGCAGATTCAATAATAATATTTTTTGTTTTATCACTTATTTCAGTAGTAAATCCTCCCATTACACCAGCAAGACCAATTGCACTTTTTCCATCAGAAATAACAATATCCTCATCAGATAAAATTCTTTCCTTCTCATCTAATGTAACTAATTTCTCACCATTTTTAGCCATTCTAACTTCCAATTTTCCATTTAAACAATCAAAATCATAAAAATGAAGAGGTTGACCAGTTTCAAGCATTACATAGTTACTAATATCAACAACATTATTAATAGGTCTAATACCAGAAGCAATCAATCTATTTTTAATAAAATCTGGACTTTCTTTAATACACACATTCTCAACTTTTTTTGCTAAAAACGTAGTACAATTCTCAGTATTTATCTCAACCTTAAAATTATCATTAATATTTTCTTTAGTCTCATTATAAGACAAATCAATATCTTTTACCTTTTTATCATAAATAGCACCAATTTCATAAGCCATTCCTAAAATACTAAGTAAATCACCTCTATTAGCAGTTAAATCAAAATCAATAACACCATCATCCATTTTCATAAACTTAATTGGATCTTCTCCGACCTTAGCATCAGCTGGCAATTCATGAATTCCATCTCTATCCTTATCAGTTAAAAATTTATTATCTAACCCAAGCTCAGCAATAGAACACAACATTCCATTAGACTCTTGACCTCTAATATTACTCTTTTTAATTTTAAAATCACCTGGAAGCTCAGCTCCATCTCTAGCCACAATTACCTTTAAACCTTTTCTTACATTAGGAGCACCACATACAATCTGTAATACCTCTCCACCTACATCAACCTTACAAACATGTAAATGATCTGAATCAGGATGCATATCACA
>CANQZP010000113.1 GCA_947628395.1 uncultured Clostridia bacterium | reverse complement strand
ACCGATGAGGGCTGTTTAATGCGAGTAGCATTATTACAGCCCCATTGGGGAAGGGCACAAAAAAAATAGATAAATCCCTGGGAGCGGATTAAAATACTGAAATTTAAATAAAATAATATCTTGTCATATTTAAAAAAATATGGTAATGTAATAAGGGGAAAAATAAAGGAGGAATAATGTTAGAACTTAAAAATATCAAAAAAAGTTATAAAATAGGAGACATAGAAACAAAAGCTCTAGATGATGTAAGTGTATGCTTTAGAGAAAAAGAATTTGTATCTATATTAGGACCTAGTGGTTCTGGTAAAAGTACATGTTTAAATATAATTGGTGGATTAGATAGATACGATTCAGGTGATTTGATAATAAAAGGAAAGAAAACAAAAGACTTTAAAGATAAAGATTGGGATGCATATAGAAATAACTCAATAGGTTTTGTTTTCCAAAACTATAATTTAATATCACATTTAAGTATTGTTGATAATGTAGAAATGGGAATGACTTTAAGTGGAGTTAAGGGGAAAGAAAAAAAGAAAAGAGCTATAGAAGTATTAGAAAAAGTAGGATTAAAAGAACATATACATAAAAGACCAAATCAGTTATCTGGTGGACAAATGCAAAGAGTAGCTATTGCAAGAGCTATTGTAAATGACCCAGAAATCTTATTATGTGATGAACCAACAGGAGCTTTAGATACTGTTACAAGTGTTCAAATAATGGAAATAATTAAAGAAATATCAAAAGATAAATTAGTTATTATGGTTACACATAATCCTGATTTGGCTGAAAAATATTCTGACAGAATAATAAAATTTGAAGATGGAAAAATATTGTCAGATTCTAATCCTTATGATGGAGAAAAACAAAATCAGGAGTTCAAATTAAAGAAAACAAGTATGAACTTCCTTACAGCTTTACACCTTTCTTTTAATAATATAAGAACTAAAAAAGGAAGAACATTTTTAACAGCATTTGCTTCAAGTATAGGAATAATTGGAATAGCAGTTATTTTAAGTTTATCAACAGGATTTCAAACAAAAATCGATGGATATGTAAAAGATACAATGGATCAGTTTCCTATTATAATAAACCAATCATCAATGCAATTAGATGAAGAACAAATGGAAAATAGTCATGATGAAATGTCTGAAATGGTTAAGGGAACAAGAGAATATGCAGATTCGGATGAAATGTATTTATATGATACAAATTTAACAAGTAAAATGCATGTAAATGTTTTATCTAAAGAATATATGGAATACTTGGGAAAAATAGATAAAGATGTATGTAGCAGTATAGGTTATATAAGTTTAACTAATTTGAATTTATTAAGAAGAAATACAGATAATGAAATTATTAATGTAAAAGTAGCAGGGGGAGTAAATCAATCAGCAAGTTTTGATAGTAGAGGAATGTCATCAATTAATGCAACAACTTATCCTAAAATGCTAGATGAAAATAGAGATTATCTAAAAGAGTATTATGACATATTAGAAGGAGAATATCCTAAAGAGCCTACAGATGTTGTATTAGTAGTAGATTATAAAAACAGAATAGCAATAGATACTGTTAAAGATTTAGGATTTGAAACAGAGAATGTAGATAGTATAAAATTTAGGGATATAGTAGGACTAGAATTAAAATTAATAGATAATAATGACTATTATGTAAAAACAGGATATGGAACATATACATTTAATACTGACTATGATTCAATGTTTAATAGTCCAAATAGTATTACATTAAATGTTGTAGGTGTTGTAAGAGCAAAAGAAAATGTAAAAATATCTTTATTATCAGATGGAATTGCATATAGTAGTGATTTAAATAAATTAGTAGAGGAAAGAGCTATAAATTCTGATATAGTAAAAGATCAAAATCAAGTAAATTATAATATTTTAACAAAGCAAGATTTTACATCAGAAACTGAAAAATCACAAACTATATCATACTTAGGTGGAAGTGATATTCCATTGTTTGCAATATTATACCCAACATCATTTGATAACAAAGATAAACTTTGTGAATATCTAGATAAATGGAATGAAGGAAAATCAGATGATGATAAAATTATTTATCAAGATTTATCTGAAACTATAACAGAAATGACATCAGGAATAATGGATGGAATTACTATAGTTTTAATAGCTTTTGCAGCAATTTCATTAGTAGTAAGTTTAATTATGATATGTATTATTACGTATACATCAGTTCTAGAAAGAACGAAGGAAATTGGAATATTAAAAGCATTAGGAGCGAGAAAGAAGGACATTACAAGAGTTTTCAATGCAGAAACATTTATACTTGGAATTTTTTCAGGAACTCTAGGAATAATAATTGCATATTTACTTACAATACCAATTAATCAAGTAATATACAAATTAGCAGATTTAGAAAATGTAGCAAATCTACAAATAACTCATGCAGTAATTTTAATAGTAATAAGTACATTTATTACTATGCTTGGAGGATATATACCAGCTAAGATAGCAGCAAAAAAAGATGCAGTAGATGCATTAAGAACAGAATAAGAAGAAAAAATAATGTGGATTTTCCACATTATTTTTTTCTATAGGAGAAAATAAAAAATATTTACAATAAAGTATTGACAAGAAGGAAGAGCCGTTATATAATATAGCAGCGTAAGAAAAGCGATGAAGCAAGATGTGGCTACATAGAAATATGGAGGGAACTCTTGCAGAGTATGTCTTGGCTTAGACCGGGCGATAAGTTTGATAGAAGCACACTTATCCAGGATACAAAAGATGTCTCTGGATTTATAAATGGTTTTAAAAGAAACACCAGGGTGCGTTTTAAACTTGCCGTTACATTTATTTTTAAGGAGGGAAAAAAATGGCAACATCAAACCAAAACGTAGGAAGTGAAAAAATCAGAATAAGACTAAAAGCTTATGATCATGTTGTTTTAGAACAGTCTGCTGAAAAGATAGTAGATACTGCTAAAAGAACAGGAGCTAAAGTATCAGGTCCTATTCCATTA
>CANQZP010000112.1 GCA_947628395.1 uncultured Clostridia bacterium | reverse complement strand
TGTTCTTTTTTGTCTATTACGCTTGCTAACCCGCAAGCTATAGCCAAAAAAGTCGATTTTTCCTATACAATAAAAAATAAGTAGGAAATGTTTCCTACTTATTTTTGTCCCTTAAGGAAGGGAAATAGTGGATGTTTCGGTACTAGCTGATGATATTATTGTTGAATCTCCATATTCTAAAATAGAAGTAAAAAATCCAATACAGCATATAGCTATAAAAAAAATAATACAACCAATTATGACCGTGATGTTGAATTTAGCATTTTTCAACTAAAACACCTCCTAATGTTATTGGAATTATATTTTAACATATAAAGTAGTAGTTTGTAAAGAGTAAAAAAATAACGAACAAATTTTCTTATTTCTATTGACAATATTTGAGTTTAATATTAAAATAGTGGTGTTAAAAAGGAGATATATTTTTATGGAAGATTTTGATGAAAATTTATTGATACCAAAATTGCAAGATGAAACTGAAGAGATTCAAGAAACTTCATTAAGACCAAAGACTTTGAATGAATATATTGGACAAACTAAGGTTAAAGAAAATATGAGAATTTGTATAGAAGCGGCTAAAAAAAGAGGTGAGCCCTTAGACCATGTTTTGCTATATGGACCTCCTGGACTTGGAAAGACTACTCTTTCTAATATTTTAGCTCAAGAAATGAATTCTAATATTAGAATTACTTCTGGACCTGCTATTGAAAAGCCAGGTGATTTAGCAGCATTACTTACTAATTTAGGAGAAAATGATATTTTATTTATTGATGAGATACATAGATTAAATAGAAGTGTTGAAGAAATTTTATATCCTGCTTTAGAAGATTATAGTTTAGATATTATTATAGGTAAAGGTCCTAGTGCTAGGTCTATTAGATTAGATTTGCCTAAATTTACTTTAGTTGGTGCAACTACTAAAGCTCGGAAGTTTATCTACTCCATTAAGAGATAGGTTTGGAATTATAAATAGATTAGAATTATATAATGCGGAAGATTTAAATACTATTGTAAGAAGATCTGCTGATATTTTGGGAATAAATATAGAGCCTAAAGCTTCGATTGAAATTGCAAAACGTTCTAGAGGTACTCCTAGAATTGCTAATAGATTACTTAAAAGAGTAGCAGATTTCGCACTTGTACTTGGAAATGGTAATATTACTTTAGACATTGCCAAGATTGGACTTGGAAAGCTAGAAATAGATAATTTAGGGCTAGATAATATAGATAAAAAATTATTAGAATCAATTATCTTTAATTATAAGGGTGGACCTGTAGGAATAGAGACTTTGGCAGCTACTATTGGAGAAGAAGCTGATACTATTGAAGATGTATATGAACCATATTTAATGCAAATTGGTTTCTTATCTAGAACTCCTAGAGGGCGTATGGTAACTCCACTTGCATATGAGCATCTTGGAATAGAATATAATAACAATTAAGAGAAGGGAATAATAAATATGAAATTATTGATGCATACTTGTTGTGCTCCATGTAGCATTTATTGTATTAAGAGTTTAAGAGAAGAAGGAATAGAGCCTACTTTGTTTTGGTTTAATCCTAATATTCATCCTTATATGGAATATAAAAATAGAAGAGATACTTTAATTCAATATAGTGAAATGATTGATATAAAATTGATTTTAAAAGAAGATTATGGATTAAAAGAATTTTGCAAAAATGTTATAGATGATTTAGATAATCGTTGCTCTAATTATTGTTATAGAGTTAGATTAGAAGAAACAGCTAAGTATGCTAAGGAAAATGGATTTGATGCTTTTACTACAACTTTATTTGTTAGTCCTTATCAAAAACATGAAAAAATAAAAGAAATTGGTGAAGAAATTTCAAAAAAATATAATATAGAATTTTTATATAGAGATTTTAGACCTGGCTTTAGAGAAGGACAAAATGAAGCTAGAAATCTTGGACTATATATGCAAAAGTATTGTGGTTGTATATTTTCAGAGGAGAAAAGGTATAGTGACCGCATTTTAAAAGATAAGAAAAAATATTGTAATTTTGATTGATAATTTAGAGGAGGAAAATATATGATATTAAAAAATAAGTTAGGATTAGATGATGAATTAGAACTTGCAAAAGAGGAAGAAAGAATAACAAAATTAAAAGCAATAGAATTATTTGAAACTGGAAAATTAGAAGAATTTGAAGTTGGAACTTATAAAGCGTTATCTCAAATACATAAATATTTATTCGAAGATATATATGAGTTTGCGGGTATTGTTAGAACAGAAAACATTTCTAAAAGTAACTTTAGATTTGCATCTAGCATGTATTTAGAAGAGGCATTAAAAAAGATAGATAAAATGCCACAATCAAATTTTGACGAAATTATAGAAAAATATATTGAAATGAATATTGCGCATCCATTTAGAGAGGGGAATGGAAGAAGTACAAGAATTTGGCTTGATATGATTTTGAAAAAAGAACTAGGAAAAGTTGTTGATTGGAGTAAAATAGATAAAGAAGATTATTTGTTAGCTATGGAAAGGAGTCCAATTAAAAATACTGAAATAAAGTTTTTATTAAAAGAAGCATTAACTGAGAAAATAAATGATAGAGAAGTATATATGAAAGGTATTGATGCAAGTTACACATATGAAGGATATAATTTGTATAAAGCAGAAGAATTAAAAAATAATTAATGTTGTTTTAATACTTTATTAAAAAAAAGTATAAAAAACAAATTGAGAAATATAAAATAAGGTGGAAGGGAGAAGATTTTGAAAAAGAAAAAAGATAATGAAATATCAATTCGTTCTAGTGCAGCAGAATATCTAACCTATGTTGCAGCAATAGGAGATAATCCGGAAAGCATAGAAGTTAGATATGAAGATGAAAACATATGGCTTACGCAAAAGATGTTAGCTACGTTATATGATGTCACACCATCTGCAATTAATCAACATATAAAAAATATATATGAAGATAATGAATTAGATGAAGGTTCAACTATTAAGAATTTCTTAATAGTTCAAAAAGAGGGTAACAGAGAGGTTTCAAGAAATGTTGCACA
>CANQZP010000111.1 GCA_947628395.1 uncultured Clostridia bacterium | reverse complement strand
AAATTAGAATTTAGAACAAAAGAAAGTTTATATAATGAAATAGAAAATGAAATAAAGAAAATTCATGACTATAAAGTTGCTGAAATTTCTTATTATAAAATAAATAGTATAAATAAAGATTTTCTGGATTGGATAGATAAAGAAACAAAATAAGAAAAGTTTGAGATAGATAGCGTGAGTTGCGATTTATGTTGATTTGTGGTATAATATATGTAGCATACTAATGTGGTGCTAAATAATAAAATAGCCTAAAAGCAGGAGGTAAAAGAGATGATACTTACTACAAAAATTGTAACAACAACACCACCCCGTACGAAAAAAGAAGCCAGAAGTTATTTCAATGATGAGCGGATAAAAGGTAAGAGATTAGTATCGTTTGAGTGTAGGTTAGATAATTTTAAAACTCAAACAGATCCCTATACTGGTCACTTCAATTTAGGCGCGAGTTATTATGATTTAACAGCTGAATTCGAATGACATCTATACTCTCTGCCTCCAAAAGCGTTTCTTTCATTCGGGAACGAAGAGAGGCTAACGTAAGTTTCTTTCATTTGGAAACTTACGTTTTTTCTTTTCTTATAGAAATTAATATACTAAAACCAAAAAGAACAATGGATTTTTATTATTCTTTGTTCAAAGTGAATATATAATGGCAAGTAGAAAATTAATATAAATTTCTATAATTATTTTTGGTTAAAATTTGAAAGTTATTTTTTTTTATGATATTATTTATAAGACAAATTAGAGATAGGAGATGTAGAAATGAATATAAAAGTTATTGGATCTACAAAGGTAGGATATAGTTTGCCTAAAGAGGAGGCTGTTGATTTTTCAGGAAAATCTGCTGGAATTTGTTATTTACCAGATACTTTAGATACTTTATTTTCAGAGTCTAAAGAGAAGACTGAAAGAAGAGCAAATGGAAATATTAAGTCAGGTCACCATAGTGTTTTTGGACATCCAACATATAATTTGAGTTTTGAAGAAATTCCTAAGATACTTGCAATGATTTTAAATAATGAAAAAATGTATAATACTTCTGAAAAGTCGGCAAGATATACTGTAATGAAGCCTTCAGAAGAAGAAAAAGAACTGTATGAAAAGTGGACTAAAAAATATATGGAAGTGATTTCTAAGAAGTATCCTGAATTTGAGGAGAAAAGAGTTAAAAAATTAGCTCAGGAAAATGCTAGGTATCTTATTAGTATTTTCACTCCTGCTACAGTTATGGAGTATACTGTAAATTTTGGTCAATTAAATTATATTATAAATTGGGCAAAAGATTATATTGAATTTGAAGAAGATAATAATTTTTCTGTTAAATTAAAAAAGGTATTTAAAGAATTTTTAGAAGCTATGCCTGATTTAGAAATAGAAGGTTTGGATTCTAGGATTAAGGGAAGAAGTTTTTCCTTGTTTGCTAAAAGAGAAAATAGAGAAGAGGAATTTGGGGAAAATTATTGTACTACTTATTTGGCAAGTTTTGCTCAGTTTGCTCAAGCTCAAAGGCATAGAACTATTAGCTATGAAATTAGTTTATTAGATGAGCCTAAGTATTATATTCCACCAATAATTAGAGGAACAGAGCTTGAGAAAGAATGGCTTTCAGATATTTCTTCTTTAGAGGAATTTTTTCCTCAAGGTATGTTAGTTAAGGTTAATGAGCGCGGAACTATTGAGAATTTTGTTCTTAAGTGTATGGAGCGTTTATGTGGTGCTGCTCAGTTGGAAATTATGGAGCAGACAAATGAAATTATGAAGAAGTATTTGGAAAATGTGAAAGATAAACCAGAGCTTTATAATTATTTATTGCCATATTCTAAGGGTGCTCGTTGTACTTTCCCTGGTTGGAAATGTAATTCACCTTGTATTTTTGGTGGAAAAAAGGCAATGGATAGGGTTATTTAGAGGAGGAATAAATGAAAATAAATGTTGTTTTAGTTGAACCAGAGATTCCACAAAATACAGGAAATATTGCTAGAACTTGTGCTGCGATAGGTGCAAAGCTTCATTTGGTAAGGCCTTTAGGGTTTGAAATTTCAGAGAAACAGGTAAAAAGAGCTGGGCTTGATTATTGGGATAAGGTTGAGATTGAGGAGCATGATTCTTTTAGTAAGTTTTTAGATAAGTATAAACCTGAGGAGCATAATATGTATTTTGTTACTACTAAGGGGAAAAATGTTTATTCTGATATTGATGTTTCTGACATG
Organism: uncultured Clostridia bacterium; assembly: GCA_947628395.1. Classification (GTDB taxonomy): domain Bacteria; phylum Bacillota; class Clostridia; order TANB77; family CAG-508; genus UMGS1994. The sequence goes on along the minus strand of CANQZP010000111.1, from coordinate 864 downwards.
GATGAGGTTTTTGTTTTGTTTGGTAAGGAGACTAAGGGGTTACCAGAGGATGTTTTGAAAAAGTATATTGATAAGACTATGAGGATTCCTATGAGGGAGACTTTGCGTTCTTTGAATTTGTCAAATTCTGTTGCTATTGTGGCTTATGATTTGTTTAGACAGGCTGATTTTGAGGGGTTAGAAAGAATTAGTAAGTATTTTGATTAAAATTTGTGTATGTCATTAGGAAACGGGCGACTACTAGTCGCCCCTACGGTTTGCAATTGATTCTGTCTTTATTTTTGGGCGGACGCAAGGCCCGCCCCTACGGTTTTATGGGAAATTATTGTTAATGTATAGGTGTATTCGGGCGATTGATAAAAAGCCCCTACGGTTTGCAATTGGTTTTGCTTCAGACAGAGGGGACGGAGTTTTTGTCTAAGAAATGAAAATTCTTAGACAAATAACTCCGTCCCCATGTCTGAAAAAAATTATAGGATAATACATTTTAGGTATTGACAAAGTAATTAACTAGTGATAATCTAGTTATCAATACTAGATAAAGAGGTGTTGAAATGAAAAAAATAAAAGATCCTGTTAGTGGTTTTTCTCATTTGATAGGTGCTGTGCTATCTATTGCTGGATTAGTTGTTTTATTAGTTTCTATAGCAATAAATAGTAATGAAGTTGCTTGGGATATGGTAAGTTGCTCTATTTTTGGGGCTGCATTAATTTTACTTTATACTTTTAGCACTTTATATCATTTATTAAATTTAAAGGAGACTGGAACAAAAGTCTTTAGAAAATTTGATCATATTATGATATATATATTTATTGCTGCGACTTATACACCTATCTGCCTAGGTCCTTTAAGAGGTGGATGGG
>CANQZP010000110.1 GCA_947628395.1 uncultured Clostridia bacterium | reverse complement strand
GTTGTACATTAAGGTACTATGTAAGACTAAAATATACTATGTACTTGCAAATTTGCTTTTACTTTTTCAATTGACGATAATAAATTAATGCAGATTTTATTATGTTTTTATTGACTTTTTAATATTTTATTTGTAGAATAAAAATATAAATTTTTTGATAGGAGAGATACAAATGAAAAAGCTTGAAAGCCTTGCAGGAGTACACACACACACACACACACACACAAATAGTTGTTTAAATAATATAGGAGTAACATAGATAAAAAAGTCTATGGGTTTTGTGGTATACAAAATCTATAGGCTTTTTTACATGCAAAAAAATAAAATAGGAGGGATAAAAAATGTTAAGAAAGGAAAAGGGAATTACATTGATTGCGCTGGTTATTACAGTTATTGTTTTATTGATTTTAGCAGGTGTGACAATAGCTATGGTGGTTGGTGATAATGGAATTTTAACTAGAGCAAAAGAAGCTAAATTTAAAGAAGCACTAGGAGAGTATAAAGAAGAATTATCTATATATAAGGCAGGAGAAGCAATAGATATAGATGGAATGAATGAAGATGCAGAAAAAAAGCCATCTTATGCAGATAATGATAATTTAATAGATGGAGAAATAACAGAAGGAGATATAGGTCAAATAATAAAAGATATAAAAGACGAACATAAGGAAAAATTTATAATATTATATGGAACTTTATATACAACAGATAAAGCAACAGAGCAAGAACAGAAATGGGCAAAAGAAATGGATATAGAATATTATCCATTAAATGTAGCAGTGAAAAATGGAAATGTAGTATTAGAATGTACAAAAGAAAATGTAGAAGCACTAATGGAAGGTGACACATTAGTAATTCCAGGAATAATAACAGAAATAGAGCAAGGAACATTTAATGGAGTAAATGCGAGAAAAATAGTAATTCCAGGTTCAGTAAAAATAATAGGAAAAGATGCATTTTCAAATAACACAACTTTAGAAGAAGTAGTAATAGAAGATGGAGTAAAAGAAATAGGTGAAAGTGCTTTTTCAGACTGTAGTAACTTAAAAAAAGTAGATATGCAAGGAGATACGATAATAAGTTTAGGTGGAAGTGCTTTTAGAAGATGTAAATTATTATCAGAAGTAGTACTTTCAAATAATATAGAAATAATTGATTCTGATACATTTGATGCATGTCCGTTAAATGATAGTTTTAATCTTCCAGATGAATTAAAAACATTAAAAGGTGAGAATTTTAACGGAGCGAAATTTAAAACATTGAAATTTCCTAAAAATTTAAGTAGTGTAAGTATGTATAATAATATAAATGGTAATAGTTTACAAAGTATTGATACAAGCGAAAATGATTATTTTAATTTTGAGAAAAATGATAAAGTCTTATACAATAAAGATAACACTAATTTAATATGTGCTCTTCCAAGTGTAGAAAGTATAGATATAAAAGATACTGTTTCAACAATATCAGATGGAGCATTTATGTCATGTAATAAATTAAAAACAGTAACAATACCTGAATCAGTAGTAGAAATAGGTTCTAGTGTTTGGAATAATGCAATAAATAAAATAGAAGTAGACATTGAAAATACAAAGTTTAAATCAAGTAATAAAGGAGATTTATTAAGTAAAGATGGAACAATTTTATATAGAAATGTACAAACAGGGGATGTAAATGTTGAAGCTGGAGTAGAAACAATTCTTGCAGGATCATTTGGTAGCGGAATAACTTCTATAACTTTACCAGAAAGTTTTAAAAGTGCTAGTGGTTATAACACATTTGGTACTTTAAAAACATTAAATTTACCCAAAAATGTTAAAACATTTTACAAAAGTACTTATATAAATGTAGAACAAATAACTGTATCAGCAGATAATCCAAATCTCAAAATGAGTGAAGATAATAATTACTTACTAAGTAAAAATGAAGAAGATTTATATTGGGTAAAAAAGACAATAACAAAAATAGAAATTCCAACTACAGTAAAGAATATAAAGGCAGATGCTTTTAGAGGATGTAAATCAGCAGGAGATACTTTAACTTTGCCAGAAGGAATAGAAAAATTGGATGGCGGTAATATTTTTGCATATTCAGGTTTTAAAACAATAATACTTCCAAACACAATAAAAAGTATTAATTCTGAAGCATTTACTGTAATGAATGATTTAACTAGTTTAATAATTCATAAATCAAAAGATAGTATACCAGGAGCACCATGGGGAGCACCCGGAGGAATTAAAATAATAACTTGGAATGAATAAAATAAGAATAGAGCCGTCAATGTTATTAAATAAAAAAGTAATTTTAAGCACTACTGAATCATAGTATGTAAAAAGAGGTGATTTAGTAGTGCTTGAATTTACTAAAATGCAAGGATTAGGGAATGATTTTGTATGTATGAAATATGATGAAACAATGAAGTACAATATGAAAATATTCTCTAAATTTATTTGTGATAGACATTATGGAATTGGTGCAGACGGGCTAATACTTATAGGAAAAAGCAAAATTGCAGATTTGAGTATGAGAATTTTTAATAGTGATGGAACAGAGGCAGAAATGTGTGGTAATGGAATTAGATGTCTAGCCAAATATGCTTTTGAAAAAAATATGATAAACAAAAGTAAAATAACTGTAGAAACTTTAAGTGGAATAAAGAATATACAATATATTTTAGAGAATAATAAGATTATGGCAGTAAGAGTAAATATGGGAAGACCTATTTTAAATCCAGCAAGAATTCCTGTTTTTTTACCTAGAAATTATAGACTTAATCAAGCTAATTGCAAGGTTCAGATACGAGCTCATGATAAGGAATTTATAGCAACTTGTTTATCAATGGGGAATCCCCATGCAGTTATAAAAACAGAAAATTTAAAAGACTTTAATATTGAAAAATACGGAAAAGTTATAGAGAATTATAAGTTTTTTCCGAAGAAGACAAATGTTGAATTTATAGAAGTAGTAGATAAAAACAATATTAAATTACGTGTATGGGAAAGAGGAGTGGGAGAAACTTTAGCGTGTGGAAGCGGAGCAAGTGCGGCTGCTTATGCTTGTTTTAGCGAGCAAGAAACTGAAAATAAAATGAAGGTAGAACTTAAGGGTGGAAGTTTAGATTTTGAAATAGATAAAAATACACATGAAATATTTATGACGGGACCGGCGGTTAATGTTTATGAG
>CANQZP010000109.1 GCA_947628395.1 uncultured Clostridia bacterium | reverse complement strand
TTTCTGGGGGTAAGGGGGAACTATGCCCTTTTTTCTTATTTTGGTTTTATTTTTATAAATTTTTCTTTCAAACTACCTCTCCTTTCATTTATCTAAATTTTATCATTTATGTCGAATTTTGACAATAAAAAATATAAAAGTTATTTTAAATTTTTATTGCATAGTTCTTTGATTTTGTAGTATACTAAACGGGAGAAAGGAATGGTAAAAAATGAAACATAATAAACAAAATATAAAAAATGGGATAACAATACATGAAATAGATACAGACAAGTTTAAAACAAATTTAATAGCAATATTTTTAAGTACACCTCTAACTAGAGAGAATGTAACTAAAAATGCATTATTATCTTCAGTATTAAGGAGAGGATGTAGTAAATATAAAACACAAGAAGAGATTAGTAAAGAATTAGAAGACATGTATGGGGCAGATTTTAACTGTGGATTAGACAAAATAGGAGATAATCATGTAATAAAAATGTATTTAGAGAGTATAAATGATAAATTTCTTCCACAGGAAAATGATGAAATGTTGAAAAAGAGTATAGAAATGTTAACTGAAATTGCATTTAATCCTCTAATTGAAAATGAAAATTTTAAAGAAGAATATATAAATCAAGAAAAAGAAAATATAAAACAAGTAATAGAAGCAAAAAAAGATAATAAAGCAAAATATGCTCTTTTTAGATGTATGGAAGAAATGTATAAAGATGAGCCAGCTGGTCTTTATAAATTCGGATATGTAGAAGATTTAGAAAAAATAGATTCAAAAAACTTATATGATTATTATAAAAAGCTAGTAAGTGAATGTAAAATAGATATATTCGTATCAGGAAATTTAGAAAATAAAAATATAAAAGATATAGTTCAAAATAATGAAAATATAAACAAACTAAATGAAAGAAATGCTAATTATATAGTAAGTAATGCTCAAAAAAGAGAAGGGATAAAAGAAGAAAGATTGGTTGAAGAAGCATTAGACGTAACACAAGGAAAATTAGTAATGGGATATGATATATTATTAGATGATAATGATATCCAAAATGAAAATATAAAATATGAAGCAATGTTATATAATGCTTTACTTGGAGGTAGCGCTAATTCAAAATTGTTCCAAAATGTAAGAGAAAAAGCAAGTTTAGCTTATACAGCAAGTTCAAGTTATGTAAGAAATAAAAGTAATGTTATAGTCAACTGTGGTATAGAAATACCAAACTTCCAAAAAGCAGTAGAAATAATAAAGCAACAAATAGAAGACATGAAAAATGGTGATTTTACAGATGAAGAAATTGAAAATGTAAAAAAAGGAATTATATCAAGTATTGTTGCAATGGATGATGAGCAAGATACATTAATTATTTACTTTTTAGGACAAGAATTAAGTAATCAAAATATAGACCTTAATCAATATATGGAAAAAGTTAGAAATGTAAATAAGGAACAAATTGAAAACATAGCTAAAAAGGTACAATTAAATACAATTTACTTCTTAAAGGGAAAGGAGGACTAAAATGCAAGTATTAGAAAATTTAAAAATAAAAGAAAAATTATATACTGAAAAATTAGAAAATGGTTTAACTGTAATGATTATACCAAAAAAAGGAGTACAGAAAAAATTCATTATATGGGGAACACATTATGGGTCAAATGATAATAAATTTATTGTTCCAGGTGAAAAAGAAGAAATTGAAGTACCAAAAGGTGTAGCACATTTCTTAGAACATAAGATGTTTGAACAAGAAAATGGAAGAAATAGTTTAGATGTTTTAACAGACTTAGGTGTAAATGCAAATGCATATACAACAAATAATCATACTGCATATTTATATGAATGCACTGATAGATTTTATGAAGCATTAGATGAATTTATGGACTATGTTCAACATCCTTATTTTACAGACCAAAATGTTGAAAAAGAAAAAGGCATAATTGGCCAAGAAATCATGATGTATGATGACTATCCTGAATGGAAGGTTTATTTAAATGCATTAGAAGCTATGTATCATAAAAACTCTGTTAAGATAGACATTACAGGAACAATAGAAACAATAAGTAAAATAGATAAAGATATATTATATAAATGTTATAACACATTTTATAATCCAGGTAATATGTGTTTAGTTGTGTGCGGAGATTTCGAGCCAGAAAAAATTATAGAGGAAATCAAAAAAAGACTTATTGATAAAAAATCAGAAGGTGAAATAAAGAGAATTTATGAACAAGAGGAAGAAAGTATTGTAAAAGAAAAAGTAGAGGCTAAAATGGAAGTTAGTATTCCATTATACACAATAGGAATTAAATGTAAAACAGTAGACAAAAAGGAAAAAGTTCGTAATCATATAGCAATAGAGATATTACTTAATATGCTAATTGGAGAAAGCTCAGAATTATATCAAGAACTATATAACCAAGGTGAAGTTTTATCTATGCCTACACTTGAATATGAATTTACCGATGATTATGCACACATATTAATTACAGGAAGTTCTAGGAATCCTGATAATTTATATGAACAATTTAAAAATAAAGTTAGAAAAATAAAAGAAGAAGGTATAAATAAGCAAGATTTTGAAAGAATTAAAAAGATGATATATGGAGAGTATGTTAAAGAATATAATGATGTTGGAGATATTGCTAGAATGTTTTTATCTGATTTTATGAAAGGAATAAATAGTTTTGACTATATTGAAGAAATGAAATCAATAGATACAGAATATGCAAAAATAGTATTAGATGATAATTTCAAAGAAGAAAAAATGGTGCTTTCTGTTGTTAAATAAATCTTAATGTCGAATGCTGTAAACTGCTGATATTTCAAGTAATATAAGGTCATACGAAACTTGCAAAAAAAGGTAAAAAAGTCTTGACTATTATAAAATAATATGATAATTTTATAACAGATGTAAGAGAAACGATGTTTTTATCATATTATAGAAAAAAAGGCAGTAAAAGGAGCGATGAATATGCTAAATGATGAAATTTGTGATTTAAGGGATAAATTAAACAAAAGTATTGAGGATGGAGAAGACTATAGTATAATCTATAAACTTAGTGTTGAATTAGATGAATTAATATCTAAATACTATGATAAAGTCGGAAGTAAATAAGCTTCCGATTTTATAGTTATAGTGCGACGTGCATGTCGTTTAGTTAATCGGTGAAAGTCCGTAGTGGAGGTATGTATCACCAACCACATAGTG
>CANQZP010000108.1 GCA_947628395.1 uncultured Clostridia bacterium | reverse complement strand
AGTTAGATTATTATTGAAATCATTAGCAAGAAATGAAAGTACAACTGTATCAAACATGACTTTAAAGAAAGATATTAGCGAAAAAGATAATGAGAATATAGATATAGATACATTAGCATCATATTTAAATGTATTAGATAAATTATTTTTATTAGATAATGATGAACCGTTTTCAACTAATGTACGTTCATCTGTTAGAGTAAAACAGTCAGAAAAAAGGCACTTTGCAGATCCATCTATTGCTTGTTCATTATTAAATATTAAAGAAGAAAATAAACTTATAAATGATTTAGAAACATTTGGATTTTTATTTGAGGCTATGGTAGAAAGGGATTTGAAGATTTATGCAGATAGCTTTAATGCAAAATGCTATCATTATCAGGATTATCAAGACAAAGAAATAGATAGTGTTATAGAATTAGAAAATGGAGAATGGTGTGCATTTGAAATTAAGCTTGGCGCAAATCAAATTGAAAAGGCTGCAAATGATTTAGTGAGTTTAAAGAAACAAATTGAAAATGAAAATGGAAAAGCACCATCAGTTCTTTGTGTAATTTGTGGATTAACAAATGCTGCATATCAAAGACCAGATGGAGTGTATGTACTACCAATTACTGCTTTGAAACAATAAAAAGCAATATAAATGTATTAGATAATCAGACATGGGGACGGAGTTTTTGTCTAAGAATTTTTAATTCTTAGACAAAAACTCCGTCCCCTCTGTCTGAAACATAAGATGAAATTTGTTTTTGAGAGAAACGGGCGATTAAAATCGCCCCTACAATTGTATTTGATATTATGGAAAAAGTTGTTTATGATGCGGGCGATTAAAATGGCTCTGTGGAAGGTTTGTAAAAATAAAGGGCGGACTTAGAGGCCCGCCCCTACGGTTGTATATTAAATTTAGTTATATTTGAATAATGTTGCTTGGCGTGTTTCTACTTGCTACAGTTAAAGTTATATCTTTATTTGTAATTTTATGAGTTTCTAATTCTTCCATTACTGTTTGATAAGCAAGTTCTGGAAAGTTATTTTCTTTGCTTAAGTGACCTAGCATTACTTGGTTTAAGCCAGTTGGGACTAGGTGACTTATAGTTTTTCCAGCTGATGAATTTGATAAATGTCCATTTAATCCTAGAATCCTTTGTTTTAATGGATAAGGATATGAGCTATATTTTAAAACTTCTGGGTCATAGTTAGATTCTAATAGTAGAAAATTACTTTTTTGAAGGTAATTTAATAAATCGTCATCTACATGACCAATATCTGTTGCAACACTTAATTTTTTGTCTTGATAAAAAATATTAAATCCACATGAATTTGCTGCGTCGTGTGGAGTTGAGAATGGAAAAATTTTTAGGTCTTGCAATTCGAACATTTCATTATTTTTAAAAATTTTTTGATTATGTATTTCAATTTTTTCTTTTTGTGTAGGCATATTGTTCCAGGTTTCGATATTTGAAAAGACAGGTATATCATATTTTTTTGATATACTTCCTATACTTTTTATATGGTCACTGTGTTCATGAGTTACTAAAATAGCATCAATATTTTCTAAAGAAATATTTAAAGATGCAAGAGCCTCATTTATTTTTTTCTGACTAACTCCTGCATCAATTAGAATATTTGAATTATCTGTTTGAACAAGTAAACAGTTGCCTGTGCTTCCACTATATAAACTACAAAAATTAAACATTTTTTACTCCATTTATTCTGTTACTCTTTCTATTTTTGCACCCAATTTTCTGAATTTTTCTTCTATATTTTCATATCCACGATCAATATGGCTTAAATTATATATTTCTGTTGTTCCATTAGCAGATATACCAGCCATGATAAGAGCTGCGCCTGCTCTTAAATCTGTAGCATATACTGGTGCACCATATAAAAATTCTACACCATCAAATACTGCTGTTTGTCCAGAAAAAGAGATATTTGCTCCCATTTTATTTAATTCTTCGGTGTACTGGAATCGAGAGTTCCAAATACTTTCATTTATTATACTAGTTCCGTTAGAGATTGCCAAACATACTCCCATTTGTGGTTGCAGGTCTGTTGGAAATCCTGGGTATGGTAAAGTTTTTATATTAGCTTTTGTAGTTCTCTTACTCCACCATACATGAACAGTATCTTCATTATATTCAACATTTCCACCAATTTCTATAATTTTTGCTATTAATGGTTCTAAGTGTTTGGTGATACAGTTTTTTACTATTATATCGCCTTTTGATGCAATTGCAGATAACATGAATGTTCCTGCTTCTATTTGGTCTGGAACTACTGAATATGTAGCATTACCTGTTAATTTTTCTACACCATTTATTTTTATAACATCAGTTCCGGCTCCTCTTATATCAGCTCCCATTGTATTTAAGAAGTTTGCTAAGTCAACTATATGAGGTTCTTTAGCAGCATTATCTATAACGGTTGTTCCTTCTGCGAGTACGCTAGCTAGCATTATATTCATTGTTGCACCTACAGATACAATATCCATATAAATTGAATTTGCTTTTAGTTTTTCACATTCTGCTGTAATGTTTCCATTTGATACAGTTACTTTTGCTCCTAGTGCTTCAAATCCTTTTATATGTTGGTCAATAGGTCTAGGTCCTAAGTTACATCCTCCTGGAAGTCCTACTTCGGCTCTACCGCATCTTCCAAGTAATGCTCCTATTAGGTAGTATGATGCTCTGAATTTTCTTGTTATTTCTAGAGGAGCGGTTGAGCAATTTATTTTTCTAGAGTCAATTTCGACTGTGTTTTTTCCAAGCCATGTTACTTTAGCTCCTAAATGTTCTAATATTTCACAATATAGTTTTACATCGCTTATATTAGGTAAGTTTTCTATTTTGCAAACGCCTTCTATTAAAAGTGTTGCGGGAATGATTGCAACTGCTGCATTTTTTGCTCCACTGATTTCTACTTCACCTTTTAAAGGTGTTGGTCCTGATATTACTAATTTTTCCAATATATATACCCCCAAAATATTAAATTCAATAAGTCCAAATAGACTATAACATAAAAGAAAATTATTTACAAGTAAAAACTTTTAATTTATTACAATAGAATAATTGATTTTTATAGCCTTGTTGTCGCAAATTATAAATTAAATTTTTATTTGTAATTTGCTCCATATCGCACTCGACCTGAAGGTCTCGTTTGGTCGCTTCGCGGCTATTTAAAATCAATTATTCTATTGTTTTTTTAGTTAGCGCGAAGGGATTTCCATCTATTTTTTCAGGTTGTTCGCTGTGGGGACCGATGAGGGCTGTTTAATGCGAGTAGC
>CANQZP010000107.1 GCA_947628395.1 uncultured Clostridia bacterium | reverse complement strand
TGCTACTCGCATTAAACAGCCCTCATCGGTCCCCACAGCAAACAACCTTGAAAAATAGATGGAAATCCCTTCGCGCTGGTGTATTATTATAAAAAAATATATAAACAAGGAGGAGAGAAATGAAATATAATGAAAATTTTATTGCAAAGGGTGCAGGGACAGGAAAAAGGGCGGACGCAAGGCCCGTCCCTACAGCAGTTTATAGAAAGGAATCTGCTATTACATTGATTGCGCTTGTGATTACAATTATAGTATTGTTAATTCTTGCTGGTGTGACGATTGCGATGGTTGTTGGTGATAATGGAATATTAAATAGAGCAAGACTTGCAAAGGAGAGTACAAGAGGAGGAGAGGTAAAGGAAATAGTAGAAACAGCAGTAGCAGAAAATGCAATGGCAGAGCAGGTAGGAGGAAATAAAAATACAAAAGAAAGTGTAGTTACTAAGCTGCACAATGATGGAAAACTGACAGATGATGAGTTTTCAAAGCTGGAGACAGTAGATGAAATAACAATAGGTTCAATTCTAATTGATTTTAGTAAATTACTAAAAGGAATATCAACAAAAGAATCATATGAAGGATATTATGCAGATTTAGATGGAGATGAAATAGCGGATGGGATAATATATGCTGATTTAGCATTTGGCTCAGGAGGAGAACAAAAATGGAATGGTAATAGTTGGACAGTTTTCGAATATCCAACAGAACAAGATGTGAAATATAAAAACTATATAAAAGAAGATAAAAAACGGAAGTGGATTTGGTAATGAATATGAAAAAGAAATGATAACAATAGCAAATGGAACAGAAGGAGAAGACAGATTTTATGTAATGGCATTAAAGGATATTGACGGAGAAACATATAGATGGTATGAAAATGGATATGGAAAACTAGATGAAACGAAGGTGGTGGAGACTATAGAGAATGATTTTGGAAAAGGAAGAGAAAATACACAATATTGGATTAAGAAATTAAAAAGTGAAACTGAAGAAGATAAAAAATTAGTTGAAACTGATATGTGGAAAGCAATACAAGATAAATTAAGTGATAGAGGTTATGAATGGTTTGTACCATCGAAAGCAGAATGGTCAGCATTCGGAAATATGTGTTATACACAATGCAGTATGACAAACGAAGAATCATCGTATAAACAACAATTCGGACTAAATACCGTGTACTGGTCTTCTTCACTGAGAAGCATATGGAGCGCATATTATTCTGTATTTGTAGAGGGGGATATTCATGACTTTAGTATAGGGGAAAATAGAAAATGTTATATACGTTTGTCTACAACGTTTTAATTGTATAGATTTTGCTAGATAGGATATTTAAAGACATGGGAACGGATTTTTAGTCTAAGAGTATGGTCTTGTCGAGATTAATGTGTAAATTTTATTATTTAATTTTTTGAAGATTTGAATAAATATTGAAGATTTACTAAGTCTAATACTAGATGGGATACTTATTTAGGTGTCCCTAATTGTCTTTAGAAGGTTTACTGAAAAGTTTAATGAAAGGTATGGAATTGAACTGAATGCAGAGAAATGATTAACGAATAAATGGGATGGCAATGTTTATTTAAGTTAAGAAAAAATAGTAAGTAAAAAGAATGAAGTGCACCTCAAATGTTAGATTTTTGTCTAACATTTGGGGTGTATTTTTAATGAGTAAATATTTTCATGAATTTATGATAACATATAAAAAGATAAAGAAACAAAATAATAATATGAGAAATACTGATGAAAACGAGAGATGAAGATACAAAATATATATTACCAAAAGCAGAATAAATGTGATACAAAATGAATGGCTAAAAGATATTTTATGTAGTAAAGAATATCTAAAAAGTAAACTAGTAAAATATGAAATAAATATAGGAGAAGAAGAAATATTGCTAACAAATTTAAAAGAAGAAAAATTAAGAACAAATTTTCGTAAAACTATTGAATTAGATTTAGGAATATGATATAAATGGAAGAAATAAAAGAGATTTTGAGTTGATAAGAATTTCAAGCAAATTGAGTAAGGGAGGTTTAAAATGGACGAAAATAAAATGCAATTAATAAATAAAATTTTTAATAATGAAACTATAAGAACAATATGGGACAAAGATGAAGAGAAATATTATATAAGTGTTGTAGATATTGTAGGAATAATATCCAAAAGTAATAGGCCAAGAAAATATTGGAGTGATTTGAAAAATCATTTAATAAAAGATGGATTTGAAGTGTCCGAAAAAATCGGACAGTTGAAATTAAAATCACAAGATGGTAAATATCGTGAAACTGATGTAACAGATATTGAAGGAATGTTTCGTATTATTGAATCGATTCCATCAAAAAATGCAGAACCTATAAAACAATGGTTAGCCCATTTGGGAAAAGAAAGAATTGATGTAACTTTTGATCCATCGATTGCATTACAAAGAGCTATAGATTTATATCGAACAAAAGGCTATGATGAAGAGTGGATTACTAAAAGAATGAAATCAATTCAAGAACGCAAAAAATTAACTGATGTGTGGAAAGAAAATGGAATTGAAAGCAATGTTGAATATGCAATTTTAACAAATGAAATATATAAAGAATGGTCAGGAATGACAGCTAAAGAATATAAGCAATATAAAGGATTAAGAAAAGAAAATTTAAGAGATAATATGGATAATATAGAACTTATATTAACAGATTTATCAGAAGAAGCTACTAAAAGAATTGCAGACAAACAAAAACCAAATGGATTAAACGAAAATATTAAAGTGGCTAAAATGGGAGGACATGCTGCAAAAGTAGCAAGAGATGATATTGAAAAAAATCTTGGGGAGTTAGTTGTAACGAAAAACAATAAATTGAATTATAAATATATTGAAGAAAAACAGGAAAAGGAAAAGCTTCTATAATAATGGTATAAAAAATAAATAAAGATATTTTAAAAATTGATGATTATAATCTAAAGATATATTTCTTAACTTAAATAGAAATTGAATGAGATGGATTTTGTACAATAGGGCGTTTATTATTGTATAGAAATCTGTCTCGTTGTATGAAATTTAGATAAAAATGTTATTGACTTTTTAGAGTGTTATGTGTAAGATAATAGTAGAAATTTTTGAAAGGAAAGATTACGAATGAAAAACGCTGAAAGTCTTGAGAGAGTACACACACACACACACACACACACACACAAATAGTTGTTTAAATAATGTAAGGGTAACATAGATAAAGGAGTCTATGGGTTTTGTGGTATACAAAATCTGTAGGCTTTTTTTGTACGCTTTAAAAATTTGGGGCGTTTGACGACCGCTCCCAGGGATTTATTTATTTTTTTGTTG
>CANQZP010000106.1 GCA_947628395.1 uncultured Clostridia bacterium | reverse complement strand
TTTTAAATAGCTGCGCAGCGACCAAACGAGCCTGATTTTTTCAGGCGAGTGCGATTGAAGCAACTTACAGATATTTTGGTATTTCGCATTTTCTTCGAAGGCGGGCGATTGATAATCGCCCCTACGAAATACTTTTTAATCTGAAAGTTGCGACAGCAAAGCTATAAGAAAATTGGGCATTAACGAAATCAAAGATTTCGATGCCCAGATGTGCAAAATTGCTTCGCAATTATTGCACGAATCAAGGTAAATTAACCTTTTTGTATATGGAAAAATCTTAAATATTGTCAAGATAAAAGCCGATTTTTCCTATACAATAAAAAATCAATTATTATACTTGCTTTTTTATTACGTAGGAAAAATCGCCAGATTTTTCTGAAGTAACAAGGTTAGGCTACCTATATTTGCCCGAGCTTTAGCTCGTGGCATGTATTTTGCACTTACTTCGAAGACTTACTTAGCAAAATGCCTTTCTTATGTTATATTTTGTTAACTTAAATAAATTTTTTGTAATCTTTGGTATATAAAAAATAGAGATTGAAAAAATTCAATCTCTATTTCACTGTAAATTTTAAATTATCTTTTCTACAATCAACTTTAACAGTCTGACCTGGAAGGATTTCAGATCTTAGAACCATATCAGCAATTTCATCTTCAATATATTTCTGAATAGCTCTTCTTAAAGGTCTAGCACCATATTTTAAATCTGTACCTTTAGATAAAATATATCTTTTAGCAGATAGTGTAATTTCAAGTTTCATATCTTTATTATCCAAAGCTTTCTTAGTATTATCAATTAATAAATCTATGATTTTTAAAAGTTCTTCTTCAGTTAGACTATCAAAAGTAACAATTTCATCAACACGATTTAAAAATTCTGGTCTAAATAATTGTTTTAAAGCTTCTTCCATTTTACCAGTATCTATAGATTGTTTTCCAAATCCAATAGAATTAGTATTTAAATTAGAACCAGCATTGGAAGTCATAATTATAATAGTATTTTCAAAATTTGTTACATTTCCTTGAGCATCTGTAAGCTTTCCATCATCTAATACTTGAAGTAAAATATTAAATACATCCGGATGAGCTTTTTCAATTTCATCTAAAAGAATAATAGAATAAGGTTTTCTTTTAACTTTTTCAGTTAATTGACCTGCATCATCATAACCTACATAACCTGGAGGAGAACCAATCAATTTAGAAGTAGAATGACTTTCCATAAATTCTGACATATCTATTCTAATTATAGATTCTTCATTTCCAAACATTTCAAAAGCTAAAGCCTTAGCAAGTTCAGTTTTTCCAACACCAGTAGGACCGACAAATATAAATGAAGGTGGTCTTTTAGTAGACTGAAGTCCAGCTCTATTTCTTCTAATTGCTTTTGAAACAGCAGAAACTGCTTTATCTTGACCAATAATTCTTCTATGTAGATTAGTTTCCAAGTTTAATAATTTCTGAGTTTCAGCTTCTGTAATTTTTGTTACTGGTATCTTAGTCCAATTTTCAATTACTTCAGCAATATCCTGAATAGTTAAAGATTTTAATTGTAAATTCTTGTTTAATTCTTCTAATCTATCATTTAAATTACATTCTTTAGTCTTTAAATCAGCAGCTTTTTGATAATCTTCTATAGAATCAGAAGAAACAGCTGCTTCTTTTTCTTCTGCGATTTTTGCAAGTTGATTTTTAATAACTTCAATTTCATATAATTCTTTATTATTTAGATTAATTCTAGAACAAGCTTCATCAATCAAATCAATAGCTTTATCTGGTAAAAATCTATCATGAATATATTTTTCAGACATAATAACAGTTTTTTCAATAACATCATTAGAAATTAAAACTTTATGGAAGTCTTCATAATATTTTTTAATTCCTTGAATAATTTCAATAGTATCATTAATATCTGGTTCATCAACAATAACTGGTTGAAATCTTCTTTCTAAAGCAGAGTCCTTTTCAATATATTTTCTATATTCTTTTAAAGTTGTAGTACCAATTACTTGAATTTCTCCATTAGATAGGGAAGGCTTTAAAATATTTGCTGCATTCATAGAATGTTCAGCATCACCAGCACCGATAATATTATGAATTTCATCAATTACTAAAATAATATTTCCATAAGTTTTACATTCTTCAATAAGAGATTTCATTCTAGCTTCGAATTGACCTCTAAACTGAGTTCCAGCAATTATAGCAGTCATATCTAAAAGATAAACTTCTTTATTAAGTAATTTAGCAGGAACCTTTCCTTCAGCAATTTTCATTGCTAAACCTTGAGCAATAGCAGTTTTACCAACTCCAGGTTCTCCAATTAAGCAAGGATTATTTTTAGAACGCCTATTTAATATTTGAGTAATTCTTTGAATTTCTTTGTTTCTACCTATTACTTTATCAAGTTTTCCTTGTTTAGCTTTTACAGTCAAATTAGTACCAAAAGTATCTAGAAATTTCTTTTTCTTTTCTTTAGGTCTTTTTTCTGTTTTAACTTTTTTCCTTTCTCCACCAGGTTGAGAATTAGCAAATTGTTCCTGATTATTATTTTCATTATCTGAAGGAGAAGTCTTTATACCAAATATACTACTAAGTATAGGTCCCATCGACGATGCATCTTGGTCATCCATATTAGATAAATTATCAGAAATATCATTAAATATATTTTCTAATTGTTCAGACATATCTGCTAATTCATCATCAGAAATATTAGCTTGTTTTGCTAAGACTTCTAATGGATTAATACCTTTTTCTTTGGCACAATTATAGCAAAGTCCTTCAACAGATGATTTATTATTTTCTATTTTATTAATAAAAATAACTGCATTATTTTTATTACATATTGAACATAACATTAAATTTATCACTCCTTAATAATTTCAGTATAATTAATAATACAACAAAAATGGAATATAGTCAATTACATTAGATATAAAAAAATCAAATTAATTTTATAAATACAAAACGATAACTGTAACTAAAATTTTATATTATGAAAAAGAATAGAGTGCCCATAAATGGACACTCTACCTAAGTCGCAAAACCGCATATGCAAAGCATATGCAAAACCTTTTTTTGTATTTAATTTTTTAGTTTGGTAAAATCTAAATATATGAAATATTTAGCCACGACGCACGTGGATGTGTCGTTAGAAGTAGGTGGAAAAAATCCCAACCTTTTCATTGAAGGAATAAAGCATTCCCTTCCCTCCTTTACAAAAAAAGTATAATTATTATATCCTAAAAAAAACAAAAAGTCAACAAAAGACATTAAAAAATATACAAAATTTTGGATAACCTTAGTACAAAACTTTAAATTTAAAAAATTATTATTGTATTGACTTTTTAATATTTTATTTGTAAGATAATAATATAAATTTTGAAAGGAAGAAATACAAATGAAAAACGTTGAAAGTCTTGAGAGAGTACACACACACACACACACACACACA
>CANQZP010000105.1 GCA_947628395.1 uncultured Clostridia bacterium | reverse complement strand
GTAGCATTATTACAGCCCCATTGGGGAAGAACAACAGAAAAAATAGATAAATCCCTGGGAGCGAATGTAAAAACACCAAAATTATAATTTAAAAATTCATATAATGAATAAAAAACCCCCATTTGGAAATAATTAAAATAACATTATTTCCAAAAAGGAGGTTTTTTGTTTGGCAAACAAGGTAGAAATATGTGGAGTTAACACTTCAAAATTACCTGTTCTAACAAACGAAGAAAAAAAAGAATTATTTATAAAAATAAAAAATGGAGATAAACAAGCAAGAGAAACATTTATAAACGGTAATTTAAGACTAGTCTTAAGCGTAGTACAAAGATTTCGGAGGAAGACGGAGAAAATGCAGACGACCTATTTCAAATAGGATGCGTAGGACTAATAAAAGCAATAGATAACTTTGACACTACACTAAACGTACAATTTTCAACTTATGCAGTTCCAATGATAATTGGAGAAATTAGAAGATATTTAAGAGACAATAATATGGTAAGAGTAAGCAGATCAATAAGAGACTTAGCTTACAAAACACTCCAAACAAAAGAGAGAATTTTAAAAGAAACAGGAAAAGAACCCACTTTAGAAACAATAGCAAAAGAACTAAATGTATCAAAAGAAGAAATATCATTTAGTTTAGACGCAATCCAAGACCCAGTATCACTACAAGAACCAGTATATAATGACGGAAACGATAGCGTTTATATAATGGACCAAGTCAAAGATTCAAAAAATAATGATGAACTATGGGCAGAAAATATAACAATGATGGAAGCAATGAAAAAATTAAGCGATAAAGAAAAACTAATTATGACAAAAAGATTTTTTGATGGAAGAACACAGATGGAAGTGGCAGAAGAAATTGGAATATCACAAGCACAAGTATCCAGACTAGAAAAAAGCGCAATAGGGCACATGAGAAGACTATGGAAATAACTTAAATTTCTACAAGAATCAAATCATCACTAATACATTTTATTTTAGACCAAGGTATAACAATTGCATTATCACCAGAGAAAAGATTAAGAATCTTATTATTTCCAGGAACAACAATAGAAGTTATAACACCACTATTTAATTCAGCATTGACATCTTGAACAAACCCGAAGTCTTCTACCATCAGTTATATTGATAACTTCCTTATGTTTAAAATCTAATCCTTTAGAATTCATAAGATAATCTCCTTTCTGTATAATTATATTCAAGAATATGAAAAATGTGATAATTGAAAGGGAAAAAATGAAAATTTCTTGGCTTAAATCATCAAAAGATAAAGATAGTTTTAAGTTTTTTAAAACCATGGGATTCAATGTAATTGAAATTGAGAATTTAGAAGAAACAGATGAAAAAATAAATGAACTGATAAATAATGATTATAAAACAATTTTCTTAAGCAACGAAGTTGCAGGATTTTCAGAAAATATTATGAAAAAATATTATAAAAACAATGATATTAAAATTATTATTGCACCATCAAAAAAATAAGTTTTGGAGGGGTTTATGAAAAATGAGCAAAGTTTAAAAAATATAGTAGTATTAAGAAATCTACCATCAAATCTAATAGATGAGGCAATCATTATTTTGAAAGATTATTCTGAACCAAAAATAGATGTAAAAAATAATGAAAATAATAAATATATAATAGATGAAGCGAATTTAATAGTTTCAGAATATATTGATTCACAAGGAAAACAAAAACAGAAAATATCTCAAAAGATAGAAAGAAAATATAAGAAAACTAAGCTTTTAAATAAATGCTTAATAGTTATTTCTTTTATACTATTTTGTATAATAATTTATTAAAGGAGATTAAAAAAGAATCTCCTTTTAAATTGAGCTTTCTCAGACAGAGGGGACGGAGTTATTTGTCTAAGAATTGAAAATTTTTAGACAAATAACTCCGTCCCCCTGTCTGAGAAAAATGCCTTTCCATTTATGGAATAAATTTAGGTTATCCGCATATATATGAATTAGGAAAAATATCTAGATGGAAAGGAATGAAAAGTTTATGGCAGTATCTGAAGCAGAGAAAATAAGAAAAGCAGAAGAAATATATTATAGAAGAAATGGTATAAAACCTGAAAATAAAGAAAAAAAGAGAAAGAGCTTTTTAGGTGGATTTATAAAAAATCTTTTTATGATAGCAATTATAATAGGAATTATATATGTTTATGAAAATAAAGCATATTTTACTTCAGATACTTTTAAAAATGATGTAAAAGCTGTTTTGAATACAGAAATAAATTTAAAAGAATTTTGGAATAAAATCACAAATAATAATCAAAAACAAAAAGAAAATGAAGAAGTTCAAACTGTGTTAAAAGAAGAAGTTAAAGAGACTCCTCAGCCTGTAAAAGAGGAAAGCACCAGTACATATATTATGCCTTTAAATGGAATACTTACTTCTAATTTTGGATATAGAACATCTGATAATCCGAATGTTGAAGGTAATCATACAGGTATAGATATTGCAGGAAATGTTGGAGATAAAATAGTGGCTTCAAGTTATGGAAAAGTAGTAGAAGTTTCAGGTGAAGGAGGTTATGGAAATCATCTAAAAATTGCAAATGGAGAAATGATAACTTTATATGCACATTGTAATCAAATATATGTAGATGAAGGAGATGTAGTTACACAAGGACAAGAAATAGCGGAAGTAGGCTTGACTGGAAATACCACAGGACCGCATTTGCATTTTGAAATTAGAAAAAATGATGAATATCTAAATCCATTAGAATATGTAGAGCAAAATTAAAATCTAAAAAGGAGATTTGTCTTGAAAATAGATTTAAAAATTTTTCTAATTTTAATATTTTACTTCTTAACCAGTCAAATAGAAGAATTTACAATAATGCTTATTTTTATATTTATTCACGAAATGGGACATCTCCTTGCAGGGATTTTGTTAGGTTTAAGACCTAATAAAGTAGAGATGACTTTATTTGGATTTCGAATAGAATTTGACACATATAAAAAGAATAAAATTTTAAATAGAATTATTGTAGATATTGCTGGACCTTTGGTAAATTTAATAATTTTAATTATTGGGATAATTGCAAAATCAGAAATAGTAGTATATTCAAATTTACTTATAATTTGCTTAAATTTAATTACGATTTATCCACTAGATGGAGCTAGAATCATGAAAAATATATTACTATACAAATATAATTTTAAAAAAGCAAATGATATTGTAAATATAGTTTCAAATATAACCTTAAGTCTTTTAACTATGATAGCAAGTATAGGAATTTTATATTTAAAAAATATAGCAATATTTTTGATTATGCTGTATCTTTGGTATTTGAATTTTAGGGAGAATAAGAAAAAGGTGCTGATTGATAGAGCGTATCAGACAATAAAAGAAATGGAGCTTTAGGTAATCGTCAAGTGAAAAGTTAAAAGCAATTTTGTAAAGTAACTGCAACTTGTATGAGAAAAAGCAATTTAAAAGCAA
>CANQZP010000104.1 GCA_947628395.1 uncultured Clostridia bacterium | reverse complement strand
ACAGGAGAAAATATGGGGGTTATAACAGTAATTAAAACGATAAAGCAAATTCACCCAAAGGATATGATACTTGTAAAAATAGGGGACTTTTATCATGTATATGGAAAAGATGCATATATATTATCATACTTAATGGGGTATAAAATAAGTAAAATAGAAGAAAATTGTATGACTTGTGGCTTTCCACAAAAAAGTTTACCAAAGATACAAGCAACACTTGAGAACAAGAAGATTAACTATCTACTAGTAGATAGAAGAAACAATTTTGATGTAGATGAAAAATCAAATAATAAAAATTTAAACACTTATGAGGAACATTTTAGAAAGGCATATAAATTTGAGAAGAAGAATAGAAAATATTTATATAGCTTTGATAAAGTGAATTTAATATTTGAAAGATATTTAAAATTTATAAAAAATGTCGAAAAATGCGATGAAAAGCTTTAGAAAATAACTAATTTTTATTGCATTTTTTGACATTTTATGGTTAAATATTAAATACAATAAAGATTATATTTTAATTCAATAAATTTTAAATTCAAATAAGATTTAATCAAAGCAAAATTTAGCTTAAGTTATAGGTTTTCTCAGTACCTTTATTATAATAATTTGTAGTTTACTGAAATTAAAAAATATTTATTGTAAATAAAATACAGATATGTTATAATAGGAGGTGAAAAATTGCCGGATAAGTTATTAAATCCAAAAAATGATTTAGTATTTCAAAGATTATTTGGAAAACAAGAAAATAAAGAAATTACGAAACATTTATTATCTTTAATTTTAGGAAAAGAAATAAAAAATATCGATTTAGATGTAAATAAAAGAATGTTAGGAAAAAGAAAAAACTCAAAGACAGGTAGATTAGACGTAAGAGCGAAATTTAATGATGGTGAAGATTGTGATATAGAGATACAAGTAAAAGAATATGCATATATGCCAGAGAGATTATTAGATTATTGGTCAGTAATGTATCAAAACAAGATAAACAGAGGAGAAGATTATGCAGTATTAAAACCATCAATAATGATACTAATAGCAGATTATAATTTAGAGGAGTTAAAGGATATTCCAAAATATCAAACAATATGGAATTTAAGAGAAAAAGATTACCCAAATGTAATAATAACAGAAGATATAGAGATTCATATATTAGAGATAAATAAAATTAAAGATAAAGAAATGATAAAAGACGAGTTAGCATTATGGTTAAAGTTCATACAAAATCCGGGGAATAAGGAGGTTCAAAAATATATGGAAGAAAATAGATTCTTAAAACAAGCAAAAGAAGAACTAGCTTATTTAAGTGGAGAACCATATTTCATGGAAGAGGTAGAAGAAAGAGCAAGATATTTAAGAGAACAATATAGCTTTAATGCTAAAGCGAAAAGAGATGGAATAAAGATTGGAGAAAAGATTGGACAAAAAAATGGAAAAAAAGAAAGTAAAATTGAAATAGCTAAAAAACTTTTATTAGAGAATATGCCAATTAAAAAAATTGCAGAGATTACAGAACTAACAGAAGAGGAAATTAAGAAAATGCATCAAAAGTAAAATGATAATATAAAACTGAGAAAAATTAAATTATATGTACTGACAAAAAACTAATAGTATAAAAACGCATTAAAGAATAAAAGTAATGGAGTATATTTTAGGACTATTTTTAGAGCAACTTATAATAGGTTGCTCTTTTTTACAATTATATATATTAAAAAAGAAATATAGAATATCGATATATATGTTAGTTAATATTGCCATTAAAAATGCATTAGACGAATGGGAAAAAACAACAGATGAAAATACAGTTAACGAATATAAAAAAGGTTATGAAAAAATAGTTGATAAATCTTGTAAAATCTGATAAAATAAAGCTTATAAAAATAAAGGAGCAAAATTAGAAATGAATGATAAAATAATAATACAAGGAGCAAAAGAACATAACCTAAAAAATATAAGTTTAGAAATACCAAGAGATAAACTTGTAGTAATTACAGGATTATCAGGTTCGGGGAAATCATCTCTTGCATTTGATACTATATATGCAGAAGGACAAAGAAGATATGTAGAAAGCTTGTCTTCTTATGCGAGGCAATTCCTTGGAATAATGGAAAAACCAAATGTAGAGAAAATAGAAGGTTTATCACCTGCAATATCAATAGACCAAAAAACGACATCAAAAAACCCACGTTCAACAGTTGGAACAGTAACAGAAATATATGATTATATACGTTTATTGTATGCAAGAATAGGTGTACCTTATTGTCCTAATTGCGGAATAAAAATAGAAAAACAAACAATAGACCAAATAGTAGATAAAGTAATGGAATTAGAAGAAGGAACTAAAATACAAATTTTAGCTCCTGTTGTAAGATCAAAAAAAGGTGAATATGTAAAAGAAATAGAACAATTTAGAAAAGCAGGATTTGCAAGAGTAAGGATAGATGGAGAAATTTATGATTTAGCAGAAGAAATAAAACTAGAAAAAAATAAAAAACATCAGATAGACATAATTGTTGATAGACTTGTAATAAGAGATGATATAAAATCAAGATTAACAGAATCAGTTGAAACAGCTTTAACACATGCAAATAACATGGTAGTTATAAACATACCGACAGAAAATAAAGAAGTATTATATAGTTGTAATTATGCATGTCCTGAATGCGGATTTAGCTTTCTTGAAATAACACCAAGAATGTTTTCATTTAATAATCCATATGGAGCATGTCCTAGTTGTATGGGTATAGGGTATCTAATGAAAATGGATGAAGATTTAATAATCCCTGATAAAAATAAAACACTTTATGATGGGGTAAAAGCTTTTGGTGCAAGTACTATGAAAAGAAATGATACAATGGCAAAAATGTATTTTGAAGCAATAGGAAGACACTATGGAGTTGATATTAAAAAGCCAATAAAGAAATTAACAAGAGAATTTTTAGAAAAGATTTTATATGGTACAGGAAAAGAAGAAATAGATTTTGAATATGAATCTTCTTATGGAACACGCAAATTTACTGCCCCATTTGAAGGAGTTTTACCAACATTAGAAAGAAGACATAGTGAGACAAAATCGCAAGGTATGAGAGACTTTTACGAAATGTATATGAGTAACTCTGAATGTCCTACTTGTAAGGGAGCAAGATTAAAAGCAGAAATCTTATCAATAAAAGTAGGAGATAAAAATATAAATGAGTTAACAGATATGTCTTTAAACAAAATGCAAAAATATTTAAAAGAACTCAAATTAAACAAAACTGAAAAGCAAATTGCAGAGATGATATTAACAGAAATAGACAAAAGATTACAATTTTTAATAGATGTAGGACTTGAATATTTAACACTATCTAGAAGTAGTGGAACATTATCAGGAGGAGAAGCACAACGTATTAGGCTAGCAACACAAATTGGTTCAGGATTAACAGGAGTGCTATATATACTAGATGAGCCAAGTATAGGATTACATCAAAGAGATAATGACAGATTGCTTGCAACTTTAAAAAAACTAAGGGATTTAGGAAATACA
>CANQZP010000103.1 GCA_947628395.1 uncultured Clostridia bacterium | reverse complement strand
CTTTTATCCTCCCATACATTTCAATTATGTAATAATTAATTTATATGTAGGGGCAATTTTAATCGCTCGTTTATAAAAAATATTTAAATTTACAATTTCACACTTACAATACAACCCTTAGGCTTATTATGAACCATCTTAATACTACCACCATGTAAACTAACAATAGTATGCGCAATTGAAAGTCCAAGACCCGTACCACCAGTCTCTCTCGAACGAGCCTTATCCTCCCTATAAAAACGCTCAAAAACACGTTTCATACCCTCATCACTTATTCCAATACCAGTATCTTTTACATTAATATAACACCTATCCTCTTTAGTATAAGCCTCGATTTCAATACTATCATTTTCTTCTGTATATTTTAAAGCATTATCTAATAAAATTATCATCATTTGCTTTATTCTATTACTATCTAATTTTATCTCCTTCTTACAATCAAGATTTAATATTAAACTCTTATTTTGCATCTGGGCCATCTCTATATAAGGGCTAGAAACTTCTTTTATTAAATTATTAACATCTATTTTTGCCTTATCTAAAACTATTTTTTCAGAATCCGATCTAGCTAAATCCATAAGTTCTTTTATCATTTTAGATAATCTTCTAGTCTCACTCAAAGCCAGAGCAATATCTTCAGATTTATCAATAATTTTATTTTCAGGGCATTGGAGTAACATCTCCTGTTTAGCTTGAATAATTGTAAGAGGAGTTCTAAGTTCATGAGAAACATTCTCGATAAATTCAGTTTGTTTCTTATAGTTACGAATAATAGGTTTCATAGCTTTAAGTGATAATCCATAACTTATAAAAATTGAAAGAATAATACCAATTCCAGTACCTATAGATAAAGTTTTAGCAAAATTATTAATCATCTGTTTTTCTGCATTAATATTTACCAAAAGCTCTATATAAATTTTCTCTCCTAATACAGATTCAATCTCAATACATGTTCCTCTATAAAAATATTCTGAATTTACAGAAATCTCATACATTTTATCTATATTTTTTTTATCAAATTTAATTTCATCTACATAAGTTTTCATATTCTTTCCAAAAGAAGTAGCATTAATAACATTTCCATCTTCATCTCTTAATATACAAGTAATTCTTGGATTAGCTATTTTATCAATATCTTTTTGTAGTTCATTTTCAATATCTACTATTGACTTTTGAGAATATCTCTGAAAATCATTTTTACATTTAAAGATTTCTTTATCTACTGATACATATAAATATCTGTTAAGTTGCAAGAAAATAAGCATACTAAAAGTAGTAAAAATAATAGAAAACAATATCAAATTAAAAAACATATTTTTTATTAATTGAAACTTTATACTATTTTGTTCTTTCATCTATTAAAAACCCTTCTTTTAAAAAATAATTATTCATCAGTAGAAAAAATGTACCCCACACCTCTTAATGTCTTTATATACTTATCATATCCATACTTTTTAAGTTCTTTTCTAAGTCCACTTGCATAAACTTCAACAACATTCGTAGAAGTATCAGAATCAAAGCCCCATATTTTATCAAAAATTTGCTCTTTTGTAATAATAGTATTTTTAGAATTAATCAAATACTCCAAAAAATCAAATTGCTTTCCTTGTAACACAATTTCTTTATCTTTTATATAAGCCTTTCTATTTTTTAAATTTAATTTTAAATCCTTAAATTCAACAACACTCTTTACAAAGAATCCACTATTTCTTCTTATAATAGCTTCTAACCTAGCAATAAGTTCTGCTCTTTCAAAAGGTTTAACTAAATAATCATCTGCACCTAGATTAAGACCTTTTACCTTATCTGACAATGAATCCTTAGCTGTTAAAATTAAAACAGGAGTAAGAATATTATTATTTCTTAATTTTTGTAAAACTTCATACCCATTCATTTCAGGCATCATCAAATCCAAAATAATAACATCATATATATTTTCCTTTGCAAACATATATCCTTCATAACCATCAAAAGCTTGCTCTACACTATATTCATTCTCAATGCACTGTTTAATTGTATCTGAAAGAATTTTATCATCTTCAACTATTAAAACTTTCATACTATTCTCCATTCTATAAATAATCAAATAAATTATATACAGAAAAACTTAAAATTATATTAAATCTTTAAATTCTTTCAGACAGGGGGACGGAGTTATTTGTCTAAGAATTTTGAAAAAATTCTTAGACAAAAACTCCGTCCCCTCTGTCTGCAAAACTCAATCACAAAGAAAGTAAACCTATGTCCACCTTCATAAAATATTTAAAATTTGTGTTATTTAGAAATTGTAGGATTTCCTATAAAATATGAGAATGAACCAGTAGAATCCATTTCAATTCTTAACTTATCAACACCAGTAATATCAACACTAATATCAAAAGGCTCTACACCAGCTTTTATTCCTTGAGAAGTATAAAGTAACTTATCATCACCATAAATTTTAATTACTTTTTCCTCTGAATCACTAGATCTATAATCAAAATTAACACAAGCCTTTCCTGTAAATTTAGTATATTGTTTATTTAATTTATAAACCGCAAAATTTCCATTACTAGAAGAATATGATGGAACCAAAATAAAATCAGTATAACTATCTCCTAAATTATCTTTTATAGTTCTTTTAGTTTGTTTAGAAAATTGCATATTTCCACCAGTTTGAAAAGTATCTAAAGTATTTAAACTAATAGGCTCACTATTATCAATTTCATCTAATAATTTCTGTAAAGCCTCGTCAGAATCTAAAATATTTATAGCATCTCTAGTCTTCTTTCTAGCAGATTCAAGGTCAGTTTTCATTTCTTCTTTTATTTGAGCTATAAGTTTTTCTCTATATTCATTTCTATATTCTTCAATTTTTTTTCTAAGATCTTTTTCTTTATCATAATTTTCATTTAAATATTCTAATACTTCTAAATATTTTTCATCTGATGCATATTCTTCTATTTTATCCTCTAATTTATTTAATTTAGCATCTTTAACTTTTTCTTTAAGCTCTTCGTATTTTTCATAATCTTCATCTATTTTATCAAAAATCTCTAAAGCTTTATCATAATTTTTATCATCTAAATATTTTATAGCAGAATTATATAAATCCTTCATCTTAGATTTATTAATTTCTTTTTCTTTATTAGTTAAAAAATATTTACCTCCAAAGAAACCAGCAACTATAAGAATAATAACAAAAATAACAGTTAAAAAGAAATTTCTAATTTTTCTACCGAAAGAATTTTTCTTTCTCTCTTTTTCTTCCTTTTTAACACTTTTTTCATCTTCTTTTTTTCTCTTTTCATCTAATTTTTCCTGATAAACTCTAGCCTTTTCTTCCTTTTTCAATTCCTTTTTAGACTTTGTTTCTTGATTTTGTTTTTCATTTTCTTCCATATAAAAAACTCCTTTTCATAAACTCTTTATTATTATATACCATATTTCGATTTTTTTCTCAATATAAAAATAAAAAATATTTATATTTGTTTTACTAGAGCAATTATATTTAATTCTTAAGCCTCAAATAACTGTTTATTCTCGTCAGGCTCAATACAATTCTTAGGATTCATAAAATTCAAATACCAACTCGGAACTTAAACACTTTTAAATAACAATAATTAAGCTAACCACTGTAAATGGTTATTTTTTTTGTCAAATTTTTC
>CANQZP010000102.1 GCA_947628395.1 uncultured Clostridia bacterium | reverse complement strand
ATCTCTTGAAATGGATTTGGTTTTCCTTGAGTAAGTAATCCCTCAGCAATATATGCATCAATATCATTTTCATCAATATTATAAGCAGCCTTTGTTAAAGTCCCAATAACAGCTTCTTCAGCCTTTTCATCATATTCTTTTTTATCTTTTAAAGCTTGACTAACATCACTTGATCTAGTATATTTTGATTCTGTAGGTATTGTATTATCATTAACTAAATAATCATAAAAGAACAAGACAAGAATCAAAACCATAACTGCTGCAATTACAATCATACAAATTAACTCTCTAAAAAAAGTTTTCATAAAGCACTCCTTCTTAATAATATTTTATTAGATTCTAAAAAATCCAACATATATATTTTTATACTTAACACAAATTCACTTCACAATTAGTCTGTTGTATTAGTACTATTTGTCGTATTTGTAGTATTAGTACTATTCGAATTAGAATTAGAATTTGTATTTGAATTTGTATTTGTAGTATTATTAGTACTATTTGATGTAGTATTTTTATCTGAATCAGAATCTTTTACTTCATCATCCATATTTACACCTGAGCTACTACTTAATGTTGATAATGTTGCTGTAGAAACTGGAATTTGTTCTAATGCAAAAGTAGCAGTAAGCTTATCACCATCAGGTAATAATTTGAAACTATTTATTCCAAATCCTAAATCAGAATCATCTTCGATAGCATAAATATAATCTGTAACATTAATATAAGTACCTGTAACCTTAAAATCAAAATTGCATAATTGATAACTTTGAGAATCTTCACCAGTTGTTGCAGTACCAGCTTTTGATATTGTCATAGTAACATCAACACCTAATTTAGTAGAATATGTACCAAGTTCAGCCCATAAAAATTCAATATCATAAAATTCTCCTAAGGCTGCTTCTTCTCTTTCTTCTTCAGTTGCAGACACTAATAAATCTTCATAAATTTCTTTTGCTTCATCATATTCTTTCATAGACTTTTTCAATTTATCTTGTTTAGATTTTAATGTTGTATCCTGTAAAGATTTTACTTGTGCAATTTTGTCATCTACTTTTTTTTGATTATTAGATATTTCATCTAAATTATAAATTGTAAATAAAGTTGTAGTTCCTTTAAAGACGAAAACATATCCTAAAACAAACATAAGTAGCAAGATAAGAAAAATCAATAATTTTCTCATGGTAAATCTCCTTCTATAGTAACTTGTACATACTCTCCAGTCTTAACACTTCCTGTCGAAGTTACATTATTTAAAAGTTTCTTATTATATAATATAGCTTTAAACAAACCTAATTGTTGATACTCTTTTGATTTAGCATCAATTATAAGATGATTTCCTTTACTATTTTCAATAGATTCAATTATAACATTCTGTGGAATTGAAAACATAAGTTGATTTAAGAAATTAGGAATAGCATCTTTTGTCAACTCTCCACTAGAATCTCCTTGAACTTGAGATGTACCACCTTTCATCTTGTCAATCTGTTTAGTATATTCATCTATCATATAATTAACTGTAGTTTGATCAGAATCAACTTGAGAAATAGCTTTTTTAGTAGTAGCCTCTTCAGTTTCAGCATCTTTAAAAGTATCATCCAATCTGTTCATTATCGCTCTACCAATTAATCCATATCCAACAAGGAAAATAGCTGCAATAGCAATAAGTCTAAACATAAGTTTTTCAACTGGAGCTAATTTACCTTTCATACTAAATGACATTTTTTTATTATCACCAGTAGTTCCATCACTGCCAGACAAACTAATTGGTATAACCTTAGGAGTAACAAAATTAAGTTCCTTTATTCCCATATTTAATCCATCTAAAGCTAAAGCAATAGCTGAATTAACTTCTAAGTATTCTTTTATACCTATCTTTAAAGAATTAGCCTCTAAAAATTTTGGTTTCAAAATTTCACATGGAATCTCACCTAAGAAATCCTGCATATATAAATCCAAATTATTAATAGCAGTTCCACTACCAGTAATATATATTTTATTAACTTCACCATTCACATTGCCAATCTCATTTTTTACAGCATTAACTATAGAATACAAAGTAGGCATTATATACTCAAGATATTCATTTCCCTCTTCAATATTTATTCCCTGAGAAGATATAGTAGTATTTTTGCAAATTTCATAAGATTTAGAATATGAATTTTCTCTATCATTTATCCTATACAAAATATCTTTCATACCTTCAGGAGCAATTGAAATCCTACTCAAATTTCCTTTTTCAAGTATAGTTATATAAGTTCTATCTTCTATATTTACAATTATAGCATTCGAATTTTTATCAGCTTCTAGTAAGTTCATAATACTAGTAGGCATAGGTCTCGCAGAAACTAACCTATTTTTTTCTAGTTTATCAACTCTGTCCTTTAATTCAGACTTATTAACACAAACATTTATAACTTTCAGTTTATCCATATTTTCTGAATTAGGTAGCAATACATATCTAGATTCTAATAGTTCTTTATTATATCCTTTATCTGAACATAAAACCTCAAATTCTATATCCATAGACTTTTTAATATCGCTATTACTAAGTAATGAGAAAACTTCAAAATAATTATACATTTCCTCTGAAATATTAATAGCTATCGGCGTTTTTTGACTATTAGTCTCCTGTATAATCTGATTTAAAGTACTTTCCAGATCCTCATAAAACTTAACATCAAAAGATTCGACCTTAATATTATCTTTTTCTTTTGAAACCTTAGCATACTTAATTAACTTATCTTCAATATAAATACCTAAACAGCTTGGCATTTTGCATCTCCTTCAATTCTTTCTCTATTTAACTTTAGTAAGTTTCATTTTTAAACAAAATTTTCTGCTTCTATATATATTTATACATTTTTTTGCAAATAGAGTCAATATATTTAACTTAACCGTTAATTAAATGTAATACGCATGTAATATTGTAAATTATTGCCATATAAAACGTATTTTATTTTGTAAATAATTTGAAAAAAATGAATATTTTTTAAATATTTGAAAATAATAAAAACAAAACAAATTCAGGAGGTAATATGAAAGAAATAAATACAAAACAAGAATATCAAAAATACGTAGACAAAAAATCACCCAACTCCCCCATTTTAAAAAACTGTTTTAATGCATTTTGGGTTGGAGGACTAATATGTGCAATTGGGCAAATAATATTTGGAATCTGCGAATCAAGAGGACTTGACACAAAAATTTCAAGCTCAATAGTATCAATAATCCTAATCTTCAT
Organism: uncultured Clostridia bacterium; assembly: GCA_947628395.1. Lineage (GTDB taxonomy): Bacteria > Bacillota > Clostridia > TANB77 > CAG-508 > UMGS1994. Next base: position 481 of record CANQZP010000102.1, on the reverse strand, counting down.
AAGCGCATTTTTAACATCAATAAACTGGTTTAATAAAATAGGAAAATTTGCAGGAGCAGGATCACTAATTCCAATCACAGGATTTGCAAACTCAATAATTTCGCCATCAATAGAATACAAATCAGAAGGATACGTAATGGGAGTCGGAGCAAAAATGTTCACAGTAGCAGGACCAGTACTAGTATTTGGAATAAGTGCCTCTGTACTCGTAGGACTAGTCTACCTAATATTCAATACCCAAAACATAATACTTGTATAAAAAATTTTAAATAACTACTTGACTTTCCCTATACTCTGTAGGGGCAGGCCTTGCGTCTACCCTTATAAAACACACCAAATAAAAATAAACTAAAAAAGGGAACTTCTTCTCAATCGCCTGTTCTTCGAAGAAAATTATTAAACCTTACACAACATATGGAAAAATCGTAGGGGCGATTATTAATCGCCCGTTCTTCGAAGCCTTCCCCTATACTCTGTAGGG
>CANQZP010000101.1 GCA_947628395.1 uncultured Clostridia bacterium | reverse complement strand
ATAATTCATAAAGTTTATACCTCCTTTCTATTGAGTAACCGAATTATAACATGTATATCAGAAACTGTCAAAATAAGCTAGTGTGCCCAATGGACACACAACATACAAATAAATTATTTGTCTTATGGAAGAATTGTATGATAATACCAAGTAGTGCGAGGTAAAAAAGAATCTTGTAGTGAAATAACTTTCTTCGAGAAAAATGTAAATAAAGATAAATTACTAAATAAATTGTCTTTTTTACTATATTTTAAAACCTAAAACTATGATATGCTATTTATTGTATGATGGTGTTCAAATCTTAGGACTAAATATTTGCCTTTTTTGATTAAAAATGTATAATATATGTCAATTAAGGAGATGATGCTATGGATTTAGAGGAATTATATACTAGTCTTCATCATAATAATTCCGGTTCAATTTCAAAAAATAGATTTGGTTATGAAATGGCAGTTGGAATTGAAAAACTTATTGAAAATTATGATATGTATGATGAATATTGCATAGTATTCGATTATGTATGTGATGTGGAATTTCATTATAAAAACGATGAAAAATCTACATTACATTTTTATCAAGTAAAAACAAAGGATTCAATTAAGCCTTTTGATGCCACTTATTTAACAGCAAAAGGCAAAAAGAAAAATTCTATAATTGGTACTTTATATAAGCTTTATAATCCTAGTGAAAAATGTGATATAAAATTATATATAGTTGGTAACGTCCCATTTAATGATGATGGGAGTATAATCAACAGTGTTAATGGAATGTCATTTTCAAAAATGAGTTCTAAAACAAAAAATAAGATATTAACTCAATTAAAAGACGAAAAAATAATTGAAGATGGTGTTGAATTAAATGATTTAACTTATGTTTATAATCCACTGAATATACTTAATTATGATATAACTATGCTTGGCAAATTAATAGCATTTTATAATGAAAAAATTGATAAGAATATTGTAAAACCCAAAGTTTTATATTCGAGTATAAAGGATTGTGTTATAGAAAAAGCCAGTTTTGAACAATCTGGAAACTCTTATGATGAAATATTAAAGAATAAAGGTATAAAAAAAAGTGAGTTTAAAAAGATGCTACTTAATCACAAGCAAAGAAGCAATAACATTATTGAAAAATGCGTTGTGGAATTAAAAACTGCGAAGAGCAATAATATATCCGATACATTAAAAATAAAAAAAGCTTTAATGGCTATAATTGAGAATAACGATACTGAATCTAAAAAGATTATGGATTTAATTTCTCAAAATATAGAAGATGCATTGAACAATTTTTCGGGAAATTTAAATGAATTTATAGAGGATTATATAAAAAATAATAATTTTGTTTTCTCTGAAGACAATGATTATTATGAAAAGTATGCATATGTTTTGTATCAATATGTGAAAATAATGGAGGTTGCAGATGAATAAGTTGATTGTAAAAAAATTATATATATTTGATTTAAAAGATAAAAAAGCTTATTATACAGAATTTTTAGATGGTATTAATGTAATTACGTCTGATGAAGAAAATGGAAATAATGTAGGAAAATCTTTAATTATGAAAAGCATATATCATTCCTTAGGAGCAGACTGTTTTTTTGCTGAGAGATTTGATTTAAATAGTAAAACTTTTGTTTTAAACTTTTTGGTTAATACAAAAGAATATTACATAGTGCGATTTAAAGGATTGTTTAAAATATATGACAATGAATATAATTTATTGTTTGAGACATCAACACGCAAAGAATTATCGAATAAATTAAAAGATATATTTGACTTTTATGTTGAATTACCAAATAAACAAACTGATGAATTGGAGATTACTCCTCCTGTGTTTATGTATCTATTAAATTATATAGATCAAGATAGAATGGAGGGTTCTAAATTTGCTTCCTTCAAAAATTTAGAGCAGTATTCAAATTTTAAAGAGCGAGTTTTGTATAACTATTTTGGAATATATAATAGAGAGTATTATGATTTGGAAAAGAGCATTAGTAATCTAGAAAAGAGCATTTCAAATGAAAAAAAAGAAAAAGAATTAATTGAATCTATGTTAAAGAAGGTTGACTGTGAAATTGGTAATTACAGTTATTCAGGTAATGATTTGTCTTTAGAGTCAGAAATAGAATTAACAAAAAATGAATATGTTGATATTGTGGAAAAATTAAATGAATCTAAGATAAAAATAATTAATTTAAAAAACAATAAAGCAGAATTAGAAATGTTAATAAATAGTATTAATAAAAACATAAAATATAATGATGGCATTTTGAAAAAATTCAAAAATCATAAATGTCCTGTTTGTGATTCTGATGTTGATAACTTTGACTTTAGATATAGACAATATGATAGAAATGAGGATTATCTATTTCTAAATCAAAGTATCGAATTAGATTTAGAGAAAATTATAGAAGAATTAGAAAAGGAAAGAAAATATTATAATTCAATATCAAATATGTTGAGTGAATATAATAAAAAAATTAGTAATATTAATAAGAATATTGATAGTGTAATTAAACATAAAGGTTATATCGAAATGAGAGACAAATTAGTTGTGGATTTAAATGATAAACAACAAAGTATTTTAGATTTAGAAATAAAGTTATCTGGAGAAAAAAAGAAGTTTAAGAAATATCAAGAATTAAAGAAGGAAGTTAAACAAAAATATGTCACATCTATAATTCAATATACTAAGAAACTTAATCTAGCGGAAATAGAGATTGATAAAATTAAAGATATAAGTAGTAGTTTTACTGGAAGCGGTAGCAATGTCCCTATAACAACAATAGTATGGTATTTAACTTTATTAAAAATAAAAGAGGAGTTTAATCCTAATGGAATAATTTTACCACTTGTTCTTGATAGCCCAAACAATAGAGAGTTATCCAAAATGGCTAGAAAGGAGTTATTTAATTTTATTTTTGATAATTATAATGAAAATTCACAACTTATCGTTTCAACATTAGGATTTAAACCAAGTGATTATGTAACTAATAAATCATTTAATATTATAGAATTGAAAAACGATGCATACTCTTTATTGAATAGTTCTGATTATCAAAAATATATAGGAGATTATAAAAAAATCATGAATATTGACTCTACTGATACAATAAAAGAAGATTAATTTTCGAATTTTAATCTTCTTTTTCTATTATTTTTTCTAATTCTATTCCAATTTTTTCAATTACACCAACTACAAGAGCGTTTCCCATCATAAAGTTCCTTTTTTTATCAGACATTCCTGTATTTGTCCAATTATCTGGGAAACCATTAATCCTTTCACACTCTATAGGGGTTAATAATCTTATTTTTTTAGTCTTATAGTCTTCGACAATATGAGTGGTTCTACTTATTCCACCTTCACTAGTTAACATTGTTCGAGCAGGTGCCTCTAAATTATCTGGACAAGGCATAGATCCTTCCGCATAGAAATATTCTTCACCATTAGGTTTAGTTCTAGGAATTCGCTTATTACCTTTTAAATATTGAAACTTTTTATATTCATCATCACTTAAAAAGAATTTTTCATCGACTTCTTCATGTTGGATTATTTTTTTTAATGGATAAATATCATTACAATCTGAAACTACTTTTGAAGTGTAAATTTTTCCATTAATCATGATACCAGCATTATAAAATTGTGCTTTAAATTTATCACTAACTTCTACTAAATCTTTGAATGAATCTTTTGATAAATTGGCAGTGTTAAATTCTAATTCTTC
>CANQZP010000100.1 GCA_947628395.1 uncultured Clostridia bacterium | reverse complement strand
TTATTTAGTCTCTAGTTAGCATGTGCAATAGCAGAAACAGTAAGTAATGAAGAATTAAGCATACTATCTGCTGCATTTTCTCAGCTTGGAGACTCCTTAGCACTCCTATCCATAAACCAGAATAATAACTCTAACTAAATATCATAAAAATATGTAGCTTCTAAATCAGCCTCATGCATAAGTAACGCAACAGGATATTTTTTATAAGCTTGTCCTAAAGTAGTATATAATTCCTTAGGCTCAGTAAATCCCATGTGCCAACGAATTGCATATTTTTCTTCTACAGTTAGTTTAATATATTCAGTAATCATCATTACTGATTTTTCTCCATGACCATAAGGAATAGTATCATCTACAGTATAATAAGGAACTTTTTCCCATTCCCCTCTCTCATTCTTAGCATTTCTATAATCTGTTTTATAATAATTTACTTTGCAAATATCATGAAGTAGAGCTATTATAATTAAACTTTCATCTGATATATTTATATCAATAACAGAATTTTCAACTTTATGTTTTAATATTTCATATACTTTTAAACTGTGTTCTAATAACCCACCTTCATGACTTCCATGAAATCTCGTACTTGCTGGTGCTACAAAGAAATCAGACTTTTCTATAAATTGAATTAATTTATCCATTCCTTCTCTATTTACTGTTTTAAGTAATTCTAAAAATTCTTGTTTCATCTTTTTCTCCTAACTTTTCTATATCCATTCTCCATATTTTTTCTTGTAAATATTTTTAGCAATTAGTGCAACAAAGCAATATAAAATTGGAACTAAAATAATTATTCCTATCAAATCTTTTGGAATATTTACCAATCCTATAACTCTTCCAAGCCCTGTAAATGGAACTATAAAAGCTACTATTGATAAAAGTATTGTAGAAAAATATACCATTTTAGATGCAGAGCTTTCTATAATTGGTAACTTAGCTGTTCTTATAATATGCATTCCAACTAGATTTGAAACTATTCCATAAGTAAACCAAATTGTCTGGAATAATGCTGCTTCTCTAACTGAAAATCCAAACCATAAAGTTGCGAAAATTATTAAATCAAAGCAAGAACTTAATGGTCCCATAAATATCATAAAATTCTTTAAACTCTTTGTATTTAATCTCTTTGGTTTTCTTAGATATTCCTCATCTACATTATCAAATGGAAGAGTAAGTTGACCTATATCGTATAATAAACTTTGTACTAATAATTGAATTGGTGTAATTGGTAAAAATGGTAATAATACACTCGCTATTATTACTGACATAACTTCTCCAAAGTTAAAACTAATAGATAATTTTATATATTTTAATAAATTTCCTAAAGTCTTTCTTCCCTCTTTTACACCATCCAAAAGTACATTTAAATCTTTTTCTAATAAAATTACATCTGCTGTTTCTTTTGCAATATCAACAGCTGTATCTACTGAAATTCCTACATCTGAATTTGTCAATGATGGACTATCATTTATTCCATCACCCATATATCCTACAATGTTTCCTTTTTCCTTTAAAATTCTTACAATTCTAGCTTTTTGGATAGGAGACAATTTTGCAAATATATTTGTTTTATTCAATAACCTTCTTACACCATTATCAGCTAATTTATCTATATCACTTCCTAGAACTATTTTATCTGTGTTAATACCAACTTTCTTACAAATACAGCCAGTTACTTCTGGATTATCACCAGTTAAAACTATTACTCTTATTCCAGATTTATTTAATTTTAAAATTGCTTCTTTTGCACTTTCTTTTGGTGGATCTAAAAATCCTATAAATCCTAGTAATACCATATTTTTTTCATCATCAACATTAAGCTCATCTTCTAAATCAATATCATTTTTTTGGCATACTGCTACAACTCTAAATCCATCACTATTTAATTTTTTTGAAATTCTTATAATATTTTGTTTTATTTCTTTAGTTAAATCTGTAACTTGTCCTTTATAATCTGCTAGTGTACATATACTTAATATTTCTTCTACTGCACCTTTTGTAATAAGTTGCTTTTTATTTCCATCACTTACTAAAACTGATAATCTTCTTCTAGAAAAATCAAAAGGTATTTCATCTAATTTAGTATATTTTTCTTCTAACTCACCTAAATCATTTTCTAATCCTTTTTTTATAACTGCTTCATCAATATTTCCTTTCAATCCTGTTTGGAAAAATGAATTTAGAAAAGCATGTTTTAATATTCTAGTATCCTCTTCTCCTCTTATATTAAGATATTTTTCTAAAACAATTCTATCTTCTGTAAGAGTACCTGTTTTGTCTGTACACAAAACATTCATTGCTCCAAAACTTTGAATAGCATCTAGTTTTTTTACAATTGTTTTTTTCTTAGACATTTTTATTGCACCTTTAGACAATGTTGAAGATAAAATTACTGGAAGTAATAAAGGTGTTATTCCTATCGCAATAGCTACAGAAAAAGTAAATGCCATAAGAGGATCATGTTTTCCTGCATTTAAAATAAATACTAATGGAATCAATAATAACATAAATCTTATTAGTAATTTACTGATTCCTTCTACATCTTTTTGGAAGCCAGTTTTTGGTTTTCCACTGTTATAAGTATGAGCTACTTTTCCAAAATAAGAACTGTCTCCAACTTTTATTATTACTGCTTTAGCAGAACCACTTATTACATTTGTTCCCATAAAGCAAATTGTATCTAAATCTGTGATTGATTCTAAATCATCTATTGTTTCTAAAGAAGTTTCTACACTCTTTTTTACAGAATCTGATTCCCCTGTTATTGATGATTGAGATACATATAATTCTTTTGCTTCAATTACTCTACAATCAGCTGGTATAATATCCCCTGCAGATATTTTTATAACATCTCCAATTGCAATTTCTTTTATTGGAATTTTAACTTCCTGTCCGTTTCTTATAACTCCTACTTTTGTCTCTACAAGCTCTTTTAATTTTTCTGCTGCTTTATTTGATTTATATTCTTCGAAAAATTCTAATAATGTGCTAATTAAAACAAGTGCAATTATTACAATAATATTTGCATAACTTGGAGTTTTAGGAAGTATTACATCAGTATAAAATAAGACTAAACTTATTCCCAATAATATCAAATTAAAAGGACTAATTAAGCTTTCAAATAAATAATTATACCACCTTTTTGGTTTTGACCTAGTAATAATATTAGGTCCATACAACTTTTTATTTTGAATTACTCTTTCATCTGTCAATCCATTTTTTACATCTACTTGTTTTTGTGATATAAAATCATTTAAACTTAAGAAATTATCTTCTCCATAAGCCTTTTTTACATTAAACTCTTCTTTTTCTAAATTTGACATACTATCCCTTCTTTTCTGTTAGTATTTTATACCTAAGAATTATAAATATCAATATCTATTTTATTATTTCAAAATATATTTCTTATATACAAAAAATTGGCATAAAAAAGAACACTGTGGTAAAATTTTCTACACAACACAGTGCCCCTTTTTATCCCCAAGTTAGGGAGTGCATTATAAATCCAGTTGAAATCTATAGTGCACGTATTTTTCCTCTATTTCAGGCTTTCTCTTATTTAATTTCCTATATGCCAAGAATTAGCTTCATTTGATGTTATCTGGATATCAGAGCTTAGAGAAACCGCGGGACGGCAACCGTAGTGGGCGTAGTACTTAGTCCCGTATGAGTCGACCAAGTTGATTTCGTTCACGTATGCGCCACTGGCAACATAGTGCAAGCCAAATTTGACGTAGTCCTCGTGGGTATATACACATTGTGCT
>CANQZP010000099.1 GCA_947628395.1 uncultured Clostridia bacterium | reverse complement strand
GCTGTTTAATGCGAGTAGCATTATTACAGCCCCATTGGGGAAAAACAACCAGAAAAATAGATAAATCCCTGGGAGCGATCGTCAAACGCTCCAAATTTTTTAAAAATACAAAAAAAGCCTACAGATTTTGCGTATCACAAAACCCATAGACTTTTATCTATGTTATTCTTATATTATTTAAAATACTACTTGTGTGTGTGTGTGTGTGTGTGTGTGTGTGTGTGTGTGTGTGTACTCTCTCAAGGCTTTCAAGCTTTTTCATTTGTAATCTTTCCTTTCAAAATTTTATATTATTATCTTACAAATAAAAAGAGAAAAAGTCAATACCAAACTTTTCTGTTTTCAAAAGGAGACATCTTTTGTCTCCCTTTTGTCAAACTTACATCTTACTCAATCTATCTTCTACGTTCTTAAGCATTTCCTTATAATTCTCTAATTTCTTTCTCTCCTCTTCAACCTTAGCCTCTGGAGCTTTACTTATAAAACCTTGATTAGAAAGCATCTTTTCTCCCCTTAAAACCTCAGATTCTAGTCTCTTTTTCTCATCCTCTAATCTCTTCTTTTCCTCCTCTAAATTAACTAAATCCTCAAAAGGAATATAAACCTCCATATCTTGAACCATAATAGAAATAGCATTTTCAGGAATATCCTTTTTTACATCTTTAATTATAATTTCATTTGCAAAACCTAATTTCTCTATGAAAACTTCAGATTCAGAAATTTCATTTTCATATTTCGTAGTTACAAAAATAAGCTTAGATTTTTTACTTGGATGAACATTCATATTAGCTCTAGAATTTCTAATACTAATAATTACATCTTTTATATTCTTAATAAAATCATTACTCTCATCATAATCTACACTAGACTTTTCTTCTGGCCAATCAGTAACCATTAAATCCTTATCATCAAAAGTAATTAATTCCTTATATATCTCAGAAGTAATAAATGGCATAAAAGGATGTAATAATTTTAAACTTTCCCCAAACACATAATTAAGTACAAAACAAACTCCTATTTTATCTTCTTTCTTCTCACTATATAACCTAGATTTAGCCATTTCAATATACCAGTCACAAAATTCATTCCAAATAAAATTATATATATTATCTATAGCAATTCCTAAATCATAATTCTCTATATTCTTAGTAATATCAGCAATCAATTTATCAAGTTCATGAATAATCCATCTATCCTCTACTCTTAAACAATCAGCTTTAAATTTACCAGTCTTAGAATCTGTAATTTTATTAGAAAAATCTAGTATTTCTTCTTTTGAAACCATATTCATTGTTATAAATTTAGCAGCATTCCAAATCTTGTTACAGAAATTAGAAGCCTGTTCTAATTTCTCTGGCATATATCTAATATCATTTCCCATAGAAGTACCAGAAAGAACTGAAAATCTTAGACTATCAGTACCATATTTTTCCACAATATCTAATGGGTCAATACCATTTCCTAAAGACTTAGACATCTTTCTACCTTGGCTATCTCTAATAATTCCATGAATCAAAACATCTTTGAATGGAATATCTTTCATAGTATATAAACCTGAGAAAATCATCCTAGCAATCCAGAAGAAAATAATATCATATCCAGTAACTAAAACATTTGTAGGATAGAATTCTTTTAAATCATCAGTATTATGTGGCCAACCTAAAGTAGAGAAAGGCCATAATGCAGAACTAAACCAAGTATCTAAAGTATCTTCATCTTGTTTTAAATTATGACTGCCACACTTTTCACAAGCCTCTGGCTGAGTCTTTGATACATTTATATGTCCGCAATCTTCACAGTAATAGGCAGGAATTCTATGTCCCCACCATAATTGTCTTGAAATACACCAATCTTGAATATTCTCAAGCCAATTAAAATATGTTTTTTCATATCTTTTAGGAACAAATCTAATATCACCATTTTTTACAGCAGCAATTGCAGGTTTTGCCAAAGATTCCATACTAACAAACCATTGCTCTGAAATCTTAGGTTCTATAGTGCTTTTACATCTTTCACATTTTCCTACATTATGAGTATAATCTTCTATTTTAACTAAAGCACCAATTTCTTTTAGTTTTTCAACTATCTTTTCTCTTGCTTCTAATAAATCCATTCCTTCATATTCAGGAACCAAATTTCCCATTTTAAAATTCTCATCAAATACTTGAACCATTTCTAAATCATGATTCAAACCTGCTTGATAATCATTCATATCATGGCAAGGAGTAATCTTAACACAACCAGTTCCGAAATCTTTTTCAACAAATTTATCAGCAATTATTGGAATTTCTTTATTCATAATAGGAAGTATACACTTTTTACCTACAATGTCTTTATATCTTTCATCATCAGGATGTACAGCAACAGCAGTATCTCCAAGCATTGTCTCAGGTCTAGTAGTAGCTACAATAACATATTTATCCTCATCAACAATCTTATATCTAATATGCCAAAGATGAGTTTTTTCCTCGTGATACTCAACCTCAATATCAGAAACTGATGTATTACAATTAGTACACCAATTAACCATTCTTTTTCCTTTATAAATTAATCCTTTTTTATATAAATTAACAAACTGCTCTAATACAGCCTCTGACATACCTTCATCTAAAGTAAATCTCTTTCTTGTCCAATCACAAGAACAACCTAATTTTCTTTGTTGCTTTTGAATAGTACCACCATAAAGTCTTGTCCAATCCCAAGTTTCCTCTAGAAATTTTTCTCTTCCAATATCATATTTAGTTTTACCTTCACTCCTTAATTTCTCTACAACCTTCATTTCAGTAGAAATAGAAGCATGATCAGTACCAGGAAGCCACAAAGTTCTAAAACCTTTCATTCTCTTATATCTAACTAAAACATCTTGAAGAGTACAATCAAGAGCATGACCCATATGAAGCTTACCAGTAACATTAGGCGGAGGCATCATCACACAAAAAGTTTCCTTACTCTTATCATCAGAAGGTTTAAAATACCCCTTCTCTTCCCATTCATTATAAAGCTTTTCCTCAAAATCTTTAGGATTTAATTTTTCATTCATAAACAACTCCTCCTTTTTTTCTCGATTAGTAGGCATAAACCAAAAAAGCTTCATCCTGCAAAGGACGAAACTTTTATCCGTGGTACCACCTTAATTATCAAAATAATTGACACTTTATAAGAATTTAACGTTTCTCAAACGGACATAACTACTATAAATTTCGCTATATCAACTCCAAAGCTACCTTCATTCTACCTTTTCCATAAGAGGCTCTCAGCTTTTAGCCCCTACTCTCTTCTATAGCAGTATAGAACTACTCCTCTTCTTCCTCATTTTTAATATACACTATATTATCACATAAACAAAAAATTGTCAAAATTTTTTATGCACATTGGAAATATCTCCAATGTGCATAAAACTATCTATAAACTCTATAAATAATATTATCTACTCCCTCACAACCATAAGTTAAAACCTCATAATTAGAATAACCCGTATTTTGCATAATAGTATTTAAAATCTCATCAGCACCCAAATATTTATTGATACTCAAAATAAATTCATTAGCTTCATTTAATACCTGATTATCCTTAGTTAAATCTAATTGATCAGTTGAAAGCATCAAAGTTTGCTTATAATTCATGAATTCAGGAACACTTTGTATATGGTTAAAAAATGTATAACCAACAAATACATAACTATCTTCACTATATTTTTTAGAAATATCTATATATTCCTGATACCCCTCATACAAAAACATAGGCTTTAACATTACAAGTCCATATATCGTAAGAAGAGCTACAACTACACTTACAACAATAGTATTATATTCCCTATTTTCAAAAATTCCACTAACAGCCATAACTATCATAATCGCAATAATAGGCAAAACATTCATTATATATCT
>CANQZP010000098.1 GCA_947628395.1 uncultured Clostridia bacterium | reverse complement strand
CGGACGCAAGGCCCGCCCCTACAGAAGTTTATAGAAAGGAATCTGCTATTACATTGATTGCGCTTGTGATTACAATTATTGTTTTGTTAATTTTAGCTGGTGTGACGATTGCGATGGTTGTTGGTGATAATGGAATTTTATCAAGAGCAAGGCAGGCTAAATCTGAAACGGAGACAGCTGAGTTTGTAGAAAAGGTACAGGTGGCTGCAGTGGGTTCTTTAAATACAGATGGAAAAGTTGATTTAGAAAATTTGAAGACAGAATTAGCAAAGATAGATATTGAAACAGAAGCAGAAGAATTTCCAGTAATAGTGGAAAAAAATGATGAGAAATTATTTATATATGATGATGGAGAGGTAGTAAAGGATAGTAGTGATGAATATATAACTCATGGTTTAATGTTAGAGTATGATGGAATAAATAATACAGGAAATGGTCATGATGATACAGCAACAACATGGAAAGATTTAAGTGGTAATGGAAATGATGGAACACTAAATGGACCAATATGGGAGGAAGACCACTTAAAATTCGATGGTACAGACGATTGGGTGAGTATAGAAGAAATGAATTATGACAATGTAACTTTGGAGACGGTTATAATGCATAATGATATAGAAAGCAATAGAGAACAAAATTTTATCGCTAATGCTGAGAGTGGTGGATATGGATTGGCGTATATTCCAAACAAAAATATTATGTCGGTTTATATAATAAATAGTAATTATCAGAGAGCTTATGGGCAATATCCACCAAAAAACGATATTAAATATTGTTTATCAGGTAAGTTTGATGGTAAAAATATTGTGTTATTTGAAAATGCAGAAAAATCATGGAATTTTGTAGAAGGTGAAATAGGAAAACCTAAAAATAATACTATACTAGTGTTAGGAGGCAATCCGATTGGAAATAGTGCTGGTATAGATGGATGTTTTAATCGGAAATATGTATGCTGCTAGGGTGTATAATAGAGCTCTTACTGATGAGGAAATACTTCATAATCAAAGAATAGATAGTGAAAGGTATGGAATTGAACTGAATGCAGAATAATTAATAAATAAATGGGATGCAATGTTTATTTAAGTTAAGGAACTATTTTAAAAAAAAGCAGTATAATAATTGATTTTTTAATAGCCGCGTAAGCGATCAAACGAGACCGTAGGTCGAGTGCGATATGGAGCAAATTACAGATAAAAAATGGTTTTCGTAATTGCGAGCGCCTTGGCTATGAAAAATCAATTATGGTACTTGCTTTTTCTAAATATCTTCCTAACTTAAATAGAAATTGAATGGGACGGATTTTTGTACAATAGGGCTGTTTATTATTGTACAAAAATCTGTCTTTTTGTCTATTGAAAATATTTTAATTTTACATTATAATACTGTGAAAAAGGAGGAGCTTATGTTTGAATTAGATGGAATTAAGGTATTATGTCATAGTAGTATTAGAATTGCTAAAGAAAAAAAGATATATATAGACCCATATAGAGTACAAGAGAATTATAATGATGCAGATCTTATTTTATGTACTCATTCACATTATGACCATTTTTCGCTTGAAGATATATTAAAAGTAATTGGAGAATATACTAAATTACTTGTACCAGAAGAATCAAAAGATGAATTATTGAAAATAGGAGTAAATGAAGAAAATATAATAATTGTAAAACCTTATGAGAAATTTGATTATGAAGGTTGTATTTCAATAGAAACAATACCTGCATATAATAAAAATAAGCAATTTCATCCAAAAGAAAAAAATTGGGTAGGATATATTCTTGAAATGGAGAACACTAAATATTATATTGCAGGAGATACAGATTTTACTCGTGAAGCTGCAAAAGTAAAATGTGATGTAGCATTTATTCCAATAGGCGGTACATATACTATGGATTATGTTGAAGCAGCAGCTTTAACAAATAAAATAAAACCTAAATATGTTATTCCAATTCATTATGGAACAATAGTAGGTAATCCAGAAGATGGAGTTTTATTTAAAGAGTTAGTAGATAAAAAAATTGAATGTGTTATATTATAGGAAAATAAAATGAAAGAGAAGATAAAACAAGATTTATATAATTTAGCTGATGAAAAATATCAAAAATTTCACAGTAGCCTTTGCCCTGGGATAAATAATATCATAGGAATTAGAGTACCAGTTTTAAGAAAATATGCAAAAGAATTGATAAAAGAATATAGTATTTCAGAAATATTAAAAGAGACTGATGATGAATTGTATGAAGAAATAATGTTGCAAACAATGGTAATAGGACTTTCAAAAGAGAGCTTTGAAGAGAAGAAGGAGTATATTGAAGAATTTATCACTAAAATAGATAATTGGGCAATTTGTGATGTTTTTTGTGCAGGGTTAAAACCTAAAAAAAACGAGATGAGTTTAGTTTGGGAATTTATTAAAAAATATCTAAAATCAAAGAAAGAATATGAGTTAAGATTTAGTATAGTGATGATGTTAGATTATTTTATAATAGATGAATACATTGAAAGTGTTATAGAAGAAATAGATAAAATAAAGTCGGATAAATATTATGTTCAACTGGCTATAGCTTGGTGTTTATCAATATGTTATATAAAATATCCCAAAGAAACAATGAGATATTTAAAGAATAATAATTTGGATGATTTTACATATAATAAAGCTATTCAAAAAATAAGAGAATCTTATAGAGTGAGTAAAGAAGAAAAGGAAATATTAAATAAAATGAAAAGATAAAGGAGAAGGTTATGTTAAAAATAGGATGCCATTTATCAGTATCAAAAGGATTTTATGAGATGGGAAAAGATGCTTTAAAAATAAATGCAAATACAATACAATTTTTTACACGAAATCCTAGAGGTGGAAAAGCTAAAGAGATAGATGAGGAAGACGTAAAAAAGTTTAAGGAACTGGCTAAAGAAAATAATATAGAAGTGTTATTAGCTCATGCCCCATATACTTTAAATCTTTGTGCTATTGATGAATCTTTAAGAGAGTTTGCTAAAAATACGATGAAAGATGATTTAAAGAGAATGGAATATTTTCCTGGAAATTATTATAACTTTCATCCAGGAAGCCATGTAAAACAGGGAGTAGATGTTGGAATAAAATATATTATTGAAGCTTTAAATGAAATAATAACTCCTGAGCAAAAAACGAAAGTATTATTAGAAACAATGGCTGGTAAAGGTTCTGAAGTTGGAAGAAATTTTGAAGAAATAAAAAGAATAATGGATGGGGTCAAATTAAAAGACCATATAGGAGTCTGTTTAGATACATGTCATATTTTTGATGGAGGATATGATATTGTAAATAAATTGGATGATGTTATAAATGAATTTGATAGTATTATAGGATTAGATAATTTATATGCTATTCACTTAAATGATAGTATGAATGTTTTAGGAAGTCATAAAGATAGACATAGCAAAATTGGAGAAGGAAATATTGGATTAGATGCAATTACAAGAATAATAAATCATCCTAAACTTAGAGACTTACCATTTTTCTTAGAAACTCCAAATGATTTAGATGGTTATGGTAAGGAAATTAAAATTTTAAGAAGTTTGTATAAGTAGATATATATAGGGAAAATTAAGCATGAGTAGATGAAAAACAAAATTACATAAAATATTGACAATTTAGAAAAGAAATGGTAAAATAAAAAGCAGTGAACATTTATAGTTTGAGATGAGCTCATAAGGTTTCTTCAACTTCACACCTCCTATGTATTATAAAGTATGTTACATGATTTAACAAATGTGAGCTCATAGGTTTGGAAAGTGACTTTTTTTAAGTCACTTTCCTTTTTTAGTTTTTTAGTACGAAACTGTTTTTAGTATATGTTAAATTTATTTTTTACAAATTTAATAAAAATGGTCAATTGAAAAAGTAAATTCAATTTGGAAAAAGTAACTTCTAGTTACCGATTAAGTGCTATTTAGAAGGATTTA
>CANQZP010000097.1 GCA_947628395.1 uncultured Clostridia bacterium | reverse complement strand
TCCTCATTTTAATTTTTTAAGAATCTATACACTCATTCCAATCACATTCGAAAGCTTTATTTTTAAGTGATTTTCAATTCGATAACTATTATTTAAAAAATCAAAAATAATATATTGAAAAGTATGTAGAATTGTTATATAATCAGGATAATTTTAAAGAAGAATGGGAGTTGAGATTTATGGCTTATAATTTTACTGAGATAGAAAAAAAATGGCAAAAATTTTGGGATGATAATCGTACTTTTTATACTGATGTTTGGGATTTTTCAAAACCTAAATTTTATGCTCTTGATATGTTTCCTTATCCATCTGGACAAGGGTTACATGTAGGTCACCCTGAAGGTTATACTGCTACTGATGTTATTTCTAGAATGAAGAGAATGCAAGGATATAATGTTTTACATCCTATGGGATGGGATGCTTTTGGACTTCCAGCAGAACAATATGCTATAAAAACCGGAAATCATCCATCTAAATTTACACAAGAGAATATTAATACATTTAAAAAACAATTAAAAATGCTTGGATTTTCATTTGATTGGGAGAAAGAAGTTTCTACTTGTGATCCAAAGTTTTATAAATGGACACAATGGATCTTTAATAAATTATATGAAGATGGACTTGTTAAATTAATTGATATGCCTGTAAATTGGTGTGAAGAACTTGGTACAGTTCTAGCCAATGATGAGGTTATAAATGGAAAGAGTGAAAGAGGAGGATTCCCTGTTGTTCGTAAGAATATGAAACAATGGGTTCTTGATATTCCTAAATATGCAGAAAGTTTGCTTGAAGGATTAGATGATTTGGACTGGCCTGAATCTACAAAAGAAATCCAAAAAAATTGGATTGGAAAATCTGTAGGTGCTGAGGTTAAGTTTAAAGTTGCAGGAAAAGAGAATTTAGATTTTGTTGTATTTACAACTAGAGCAGATACTTTATTTGGTGCTACATATTGTGTACTTGCTCCAGAGAGTGAATTAGTAACTAAAATTATGACTGAAGATAGAAGAAAAGAAGTAGAAGAATATATTGAGAAATCTGCTTCTAAATCTGATTTGGAAAGAACAGAACTTAACAAAGAAAAAACTGGTGTGTTTACAGGAGCTTATGCTATAAATCCTGTAAATAATAAGGAGATTCCTATTTGGATTTCTGATTATGTACTTGCAAGTTATGGAACTGGTGCGATAATGGCTGTTCCTGCTCATGATCAAAGAGATTATGAATTTGCTACTAAGTTTGGTATAGATATTATTCCTGTTTTAGAGGGTGGAGACATTTCTAAAGAAGCATTTATAGGTGATGGAGTTCATATTAATTCTGATTTCTTAAATGGACTTGGAAAAGAAGAAGCTATTTCAAAAATGATTGAATGGTTGGAAGAAAGAAAAATAGGAAAGAAGAAAGTTAATTATAAGCTTAGAGAATGGATTTTTGCAAGACAAAGATATTGGGGAGAACCTATACCAATATTGTTTGTGGATGGAGAAATAAAATTGGTAAAAGAAGAAGAGCTTCCTTTGATTTTACCAGAACTTGAAGATTATAGTCCATCTAAAACAGGTGCTTCACCTCTTGAAAAAGCTACTGATTGGGTAAATACTATTGTAGATGGTAAAAAAGCTAAAAGAGAAACTAGTACGATGCCTGGAACTGCTGGTTCTAGTTGGTATTTCTTAAGATATATTGACCCTGATAATGAAAATGAATTTGCTAATAAAAAATTATTAGAGTATTGGATGCCTGTTGATTTATATATGGGTGGTCCTGAACATGCAGTTGGACATTTGTTATATTCAAGATTTTGGAATCAGTTTTTATATAATAAAGGGTATGTACCTTATAAAGAACCTTTTAAGAAGCTTCGTCACCAAGGAATGATTTTAGGAACTAATGGTGAGAAGATGAGTAAATCAAAAGGAAATGTTATTAACCCTGATGATATGGTTAAACAATATGGTACAGATTCTCTTAGATTATATGAAATGTTTATGGGACCTATTGATAGTGCTAAGCCTTGGGACGAGAATGGAATAGAGGGATCTAAAAAGTTTTTAGATCGTGTTTGGAGATTGTATGTTGAATCTAATAAGATTTCTGATAAAGGAAATAAAAATTTAGAGAAGATATATCATCAAACTGTTAAGAAAGTTACAAATGATTTTGAGAGTATGGACTTTAATACTGCTATAGCTCAAATGATGATTTTTATAAATAGTGCTTATAAAGAAGATGTTTTCCCAAAGGAATATGCTGAAGGATTTATTAAACTTCTAAATCCTGTAGCTCCTCATATTACTGAAGAGATTTGGAATGTTGCTCTTGGTCATAATGGTAGTATTGCTTATGAGAAATGGCCTGAGTATGTTGAAGAAAAGACTATAGAAGAAAAAATTGAAATTCCTGTACAAGTTAATGGAAAAGTAAAGGCTACTGTTATGATAGATAAGGGAACTGATGAGGTTACTGTTAAAAATATTGTTGAAAGTAATGAGATGATTAACAAATTTTTAGAGGGAAAAACGATTGTAAAAGTGATATATGTAAAAGATAAGATTTATAATATTGTTGTGAAATAATCTGAAAGGAGCTAAATGAAAATGCAAGATAAGTATAATATGACTCAGGATGAAAATGTATTTTTAGCCAAAAGAAATATAGTTGATAGTATTTGGAAAAGTTCTCATATAGAAGGGATAGATGTTACTTTTCCAGAAACTCAAAGAATATATGATGGTGGAAATGTTGCACGTCTTAGAGTTGATGAAATTCAGACTATAAATAATTTAAAACATGCTTGGATTTTCATTTTGAATTCTATTAATTCTGAAAATGATTTAAATTTGCTAAAATCTATAAATAGTTTAGTTGGAAGTAATTTAATAGATAGAGCAGGGATGGCTAGAGTTTACGAGGTAGGAATTGGTGGTACTAGTTGGAAACCTGATATACCTAAGGAGGATGAAGTGAGTTCTAAAATAGAAGAACTTAATAAGATAGAATGTATTACTGAAAGAGCAATTAGAATTATGTGTTATTTAATGAGAACTCAATTTTTCTCAGATGGAAATAAGAGAACTGCTATGTTATTTGCAAATAAGATTATGATTCAGTATGGTAAAGGAATTATTAGTGTACCTGTTGATGAGGATATTCGATTTGGAGAGGAACTTATTAAATATTATGAAACAAATAATTTAGATAGTTTGAAAAATTTTTTATATGAAAAATGTATTACTGGAATTGAATTTTAAGATTAAACTAGGCTGGCTTAAATGCTGGCCTTTTTTGAATTTTATAAATTTTTATATACTTGACCACGATTATCAATGAAAATAATTGTAATATGATTTAAATTGTCTAGAGAATAAATAATTCGATAGTTTCCGGACTCGTAACCTATATAGTGTTTTTTTCTTTATTCCTGTCAATTTTTTAATATCATTACAATTAGGCAGGCGATTTATTGCTTCAATTAAGCGTTTTTGTTGGTTTTTAGGTTGCTTTTCGATGAATTTCAAAGCAACTGATTTAAACTCTATTGTCATACTGTATCACCACCTATTCCTAATTGTTTTATTACTTCTTCATATGGAATAGTAGGAGTATTGTCATTTAAAAGTTTTATAGCTTTTAAAATATCTAGTTTATCGTAAATATCAAGACCTTCGAGATTAGTTGATGGATCGATTTTTAATATTTCATCATCTAATAATTTTTCAAGAAGTGGTCTCATTGATAATAAGGTATCATTATCAAATGCTATTACCATATTAAGAATTTCTTTTTGTAATTCTGACATATAAATCAGCTCCTTTCATAATATTGGTAGAGATAATATATCATTAAATACATTAAAAATCTAGATGTTTATTTAAAATTTTGAAAAAACTTGTTAATTATGTTAAATTATGTTATAATATATCCTGAGTTTGGTAGTAAAAAAATGGAAATACGCACTTAAAACCTAGTTATATCAACTGGCTTAAGTGCGTAAATTGTATTCGAAAGTTCTTGCTATGTAGAGGATTTTTTTGTTGTTCCTAAAATTTTTTTAATATC
>CANQZP010000096.1 GCA_947628395.1 uncultured Clostridia bacterium | reverse complement strand
TTTTCATATTTTATATTTCCTTTCCTAAAATGTGATGCTATAAATATAATATCACAAAGTAATTTAAAAATGCAATATATATGAAAAAAAAGACCATTAATTTGGTCTTAATTCTTAATATTATTTAATTTCTTCACACTTTTCAATAGTAACTACTATAGCACCTTTAGGTTTAGTTGCTCCAAAAGGAGAAACTTCGCCATTTCCAAAAAACGTATTTTTACAAAAATCATAATATTCGCCATCTGTATAGTAATTAGCAATTCCTGTCATACGTAATCCTTCCCATTTTTCATTAAATGAAGTTAATACTATATGTTTATTTGTTAATATATTTCTAGGTGTATTAACCATTTCATTATGTGAGATTATTATTTTATTTTCTTCTAAAACTCTAACATCAGATGCAACTGATAAATTAGGTTTATTATCACTTGAAACAGTTGCTATATGCATAGGGTTGTTTTCTATTAATTCTTTACTTTCTAATAAATTCATTGTTAATCCTCCTGTACACTTTTAATTTCTTGTAATTCAAATCTATATTTTTGACCATTTTTATTTACTTCATCTAAAAACATATCATATGGTCTACACCATAATTTATTATCTCCATATAAAGCTCTATATGCTACCATTTTTTCGCAAGTTTCACTATGATAAATTATATCTTCTACAATATATAAATCACCTTTATAGTGTTTATATACACCTTTAATTTTTAATTCTCTCATTCTAATCTTTCCTTTCTATTCATTCTCTATTAATTCTTTTAATAATTCTAAAGCAGACATTTCCATTAATCCATCAAGTTCATTTTCAGCCCATTCAAAATATTCAAAATCAGTTCCACCATCTTTTTCAGTACAAGTATATTTTACAAAATAATCCCCATTTAGTCTTTTTAAAGTAAATGTCTTATTAGGTTGAAAATCAATTACTTCATAAAAATTCCAATTATCGTTATTAAAGCCTATATTTTTTAATTTTGTTCCAATTTTTACAGGTCTTTCTGATGGAATTTCTTCTTTTATTGATTTAATCCATTTTGGAACATTATTTGATTCTAAAGAATATTCAAATACTTTTTCTACAGGTTTATTAATAAAAATTGTTAATTTATTTTCTTTCACTTTGCATTCCTCCTAATAATTTTTTATATGTCTTACCTCAATACTAGGTATTGTAATTTCATGAGGTAAATCAAATACATACTTCACAGCATTAGCAACATCTTTAGCAGTTAAACCTGTTTTCATTACTTCTTTTGGCAATGTATTATTTGCTCTTGTATAAAACTCTGTTTGAATTAACGTTGAATCTAATTTTAAATGCACATTTGCTTATTGCTTATTATTTTAATATATTGTATTGTATCAGATTTTTATATAATTGTAAATGGTGTACCATAAACGCTTATTCAAGCGCCATTTACAATTATATAAAAATCTGATACTTATTTCTTTAAGATGGTAAAATTATATATAATAAAAATTTCAATTAAATGATTTTGTATACTAGTAAATGCATGTTTTTTATGTGAATCGTGCATTTAAAATTTTATTCAACCTAATAACATTTTTCATTTAACTAGCTCCTTTCATTATTAAAATTCTATCATATAATTCATCAAATACTTGTACTTATCTATGTGACCCAAAAGGCGATGAACAAAATTTTATGCAATTTGAGGGTAGTCCTCATTATTATATAGGTATTGAAAAATCTGTTGATGGAATAAATAAATTTTATGATGAATTTGTTTATAGACGTGATAGTAGAGATAAAGAACGTAAGAAACAACTATCTTATCTTTTAGTAGATGAATATAGTATGCTTTTATCTAGTCTTGATGATGCAAGAACTAAAGAAGTTAAGCGAAAAATTGGCGAAATGTTACGAGCAGGAAGAAGTCTATCTTGTAGGGTCATTATTGGATTACAAAATGCTTACAGTGAGTTCTTCGACAAATCACGTGATAACCTAGTTACACGTATTGCACTATCAATCATAAGTAAAGAGAAACAAGGTATGATGTTCTCAAAATATAAGGAAAAAATGATTAAGGAATGTGGTCAGGGAGAGGGCTACATATATAGAAGTGGTATAGGACTAGAAGAATTATTTGTTGCTAAAATTGAAAATATAGAAGAAGTAAATTCAGCAATAAAAAAATCTTTATCTAATGAATTTGGAAGTTATTAAAATAGTACAAGTTAATTAAACATTTTATTCTATTGTTTGAATAAACTTTAAGTAAAGGAGGTTGTATGAAAGTTTTTGTAAATCTTCCAGAATTAGAAGAAGATAAAGAAGAACTTGAAAATAGAGTTGCAAACTTTCATGCAACCCTATTAATAGAAAAAATAAATCAATTAAATATTAATGATGCATCTAAAAAGAAAATCCTAGATTTGATTTTAAAAGATGTAAAAGAAAAATGAACGAGCGACTAGCTTGACACAAAAATGAAAATAAGCTAAAATCGAAATAAAAAAGATAAAGAAAGATTAAAATATAATTATACATGGAGAAATAAATGAAACAATATTTTAACAAACCAGAATACAAATATATGTATTTAAGCAATATATCATATAGTTTTGCAAATGCACTAATAAGCACATTTGGAACAGTACTGCTATACAAAAATGGAATACCAATATGGTTTGTTTTACTAATTTATGGATTACGATTTGGAATAACAGGATTTTGCAGTCCACTTTTTGTTAGTATATCTTCACGATTAGGAATTGCAAAGTGTATTCTAATTTCTAATGTATTTAATATAATAAGTGCATATATGATGTTAGATAGAAATAATATCTACAAAAATATAATTATATTTATACTTGCAATGGGATTTATGGGACTTTCTAATCCATCAACTGATGCACTATCAAGTAAATATGTTGAAAGTAAACATAGGGGAAAATTTAATAGTTTCTTAAATATAACAAAAATATTAGGAACAGCAATAGCAAGTGGACTAGTTGCTTGGGGAGTTATTTCAGATAACAGTATTATTTTATTTGTAATAATAGCTTTATTTTTTATATTGCAATATATTTTTATCAGAAAAATTGATTATAAAGTAGATAACAAAACTAATGCTTTTAAAGAAACTATGAATTATATATTTAAAAGCAAAAGTAAATATAAAATAATATATGCATTAAGAGCAAACCATATAATAGAAAGGCAATTTATACCATTGTACTTATACATAGTATTAAAAGATTTCTCACTATTTTCTTCAATTGTTATAGTATCATTGTTATTACAAGTAATTACTGTAGCATTTATAGGAAAATATTCAGATAAAAATATATGGAAAGCAAACAATCTTGTAACAGTAATAAAAACTATCATAACAGGAATATTTTTATTTGCACGAAATAAAGTAACAGTAGCTTTTAACAAAATTTTAAGTGATAATTTTGAAAAAGTATATGATACATCAATAACAACATCAATACAGAATATTATAAAAGAGCAAGAAGAAAATAATGAACTTTTAGCGACAGTTGGACAGATGAGTTTGTGTTTTGCAGAGGTAGTTATTTTTGGAATACTAGCAATTTTAAGCAGTTTTATTGGAGAAAAAATATTTATGGTAATTTTTGGATTATCAATAATATCAACACTCTATATTAATCGTAGTATAAAAAAAGAAAGTTATATAAATCATAAATGACCATGTTTTTAGTTAAAAATGGTCATTTTATAGTTTATATATAAGTTTATATTAAAACTTTGAATTGTTGAAATGTTTTTTTAATTTATTATAACTTGTTCTTGTCATCTGTGATTTACCAGTTTCCCATTTTTTTATTGTATAGGAAAAATCGATTTTTTAGTTTGACACAATATGAGATTTTTCCGTATACAACAAGGTTAGGCTACCTATATTTGCCCGAGCTTTAGCTCGTGGCATGTATTTTGCACTTACTTCGAAGGCTTACTCAGCAAAATGCCTTTCTTATTGTATAGGAAAAATCGACTTTTTAGCTTGACATAATATGAGATTTTTTCCGTATACAACAAAGTTAATTTACCTTGATCCGTGCAATAATTGCGAAGCAATTTTGCACATGTGGGCGTCGAAATCTTTGATTTCGGTTACGCCCAATTTTTTTATA
>CANQZP010000095.1 GCA_947628395.1 uncultured Clostridia bacterium | reverse complement strand
CCCAATGGGGCTGTAATAATGCTGCTCGCATTAAACAGCCCTCATCGGTCCCCACAGCGGACAACTTAAAAAATAAATGGAAATTCCTTCGCGCTGGTGTAATACAATTTTATATTAAATTTATATATATCATTACAAAAAATATATAAGAGAAAGAAAGGAGTTACAAAGGAAAATGAAGGAAGAATTTATTGAAAAAGGTGTATGGGCACGTAAAAGGGCGGACGCAAGGCCCGCCCCTACAAGATGTGTTAGTGGAGAATCGGCGATTACGTTGATTGCGCTTGTGATTACTATTATTGTTTTGTTAATTTTGGCTGGTGTAACGATTGCTATGGTTGTTGGTGATAATGGAATTTTGACTAGGGCAAGGGAAGCTAAGAGTGCAACTGAAATAGCAGAGGAAAATGAAAAAAGGGAACTTGCAAGGGCAGAGGCTGCAATGAATATGGAAAATTTTGAATATGCAGATGAAAATGGAGATAAAGCAATAATACCAGCAGGTTTTGCACCAACAAGGATAGATGGAGAAAACAAGGTAGAAGATGGGTTAGTTATAACAGATTCAGAAGGAAATGAATTTGTATGGATACCGGTAAAAAGCAGAGATGAATATCAGAAGAAAATTGGAACTGTTAATAATCCAACTGCTGAAGAATATATTAACGATATAACTGATATAAATGAACTTCAGCAAGGAGATGATTTAGGTATTACAAATATTTTAGGAAAGAAAATAGAAAGTGGAAAACAAGATAGACCAGAAATTGATATAGTTGTTGATGTAGGTGGATTTTATGTTGGTAGATATGAGGCTGGTGTTGAAGTAAACGAAAAAATAGATTGGGAAAGTAATCCTGAAATTGTAGTAAAAAAGAATGTTCAACCAGTCAGAGGTTTAGGATACCAATATATAATAGATTTAGCTAACAACTGGAAGGTTGAATCAAACGTGCAAAGTGGTTTAATAACTGGTACACAATGGGATGTAATGTGTAATTTCATTGGTTGGGATACTGCAAATCAAAATTGTGAAACATGGGGAAATTACATAGATACAGAATCTTATAAATATAGTGGATATTGTTCTAAAGTTAATACTTTGGATTGGGTTGAGAAAAGTAATATGATAAAACTTGGTGAAGGTTATGATAATGTAGAAGGAAGTTGTGCTGTATTTCCTACAGGAGCATTTTTAACAAAATATAGTGTAGATACTGCCAAGAAAAATATATATGACATAGCTGGAAATGTATATGAATTTACAACAGAAATTTCATATGATGGTGAATGTAGAGTTAGAAGAGGAGGAGATGCTGGAACGAGTTCGAATGGAGCATATGCTACGTTGCGCAAAGGTGGGATAAAGAGCGAGTGGACTACAAGTGGTTGGGCAGATGGGTTTCGTTTAGTTTTATATGTAAATAAATAAAAGATGTCCCATTTTATCTTTTGAGTATATTTAAAAATTTGAAAACAAGTAATTAAATAAGTATATGGTATTGCAAAATATTATTTGTGTATGATACAATCTTGGTAATTGACGTAGATGTTCACAGTTTATTTATGGCGTTAATATTATATATACAATAGAAAGAGAGGTAATTTATGAGTTTTATTAATGAAAATTTTTTAGAGTTACAAGATAGTTATTTGTTTTCAACTATTGCCAAAAAGGTAGCAAAGTATTCAGAAGAGAATCCTGATAAAAAAATAATAAAGTTGGGAATAGGTGATGTTACTAGACCTATTATTCCTGCTTGTAAAGAAGCAATGATAAAAGCTGTAGAAGAAATGTCTACAGAAGAAGGATTTAAAGGATATGGTCCAGAACAAGGATATGATTTTTTGAGAAATGCTATAGTGGAAAATGATTATAAATCAAGAGAAATAGATATTATGCCAGATGAGATTTTTGTTTCTGATGGTGCTAAATGTGATTGCGGAAATATTGTAGATATTTTTTCTGTAGAAAATAAAGTTGCAATAACTGACCCAGTTTATCCTGTATATTTAGATACTAATGTTATGTCAGGTAGAAGTGGTAAGTATAATGAAAAAAGTGATACATATGAAAATATTGTTTATTTACCAGTTACTGCTGAAAATAATTTTAAGCCAGAATTTCCTAAGGGAAAGGTAGATATGATATATTTGTGTTTCCCTAATAATCCAACAGGAACTGTTTTGACAAAAAAGGATTTAGAGGGATGGGTAAAATATGCTAAAGATAATAAATCAATTATTCTTTATGATTCTGCGTATGAAGCATATATTACTGAAAAAGATGTTCCTCATAGTATTTATGAAATTGAAGGAGCAAAAGATGTTGCTATAGAATTTAGAAGCTTTTCTAAAACAGCTGGATTTACTGGACTTAGATGTGCTTATGCTGTTGTACCAAAATCTCTTATGGGATATACTAAAGATGGTAAAGAGGTTTCGCTTAATAATTTATGGAACAGAAGACAGTGTACTAAATTTAATGGTGTATCATATATTACTCAAAGAGCAGCAGAAGCTGTTTATACTGAAGAGGGAAAAAAGCAAGTTAAAAATAATATTGGATATTATATGGTTAATGCTAAGATAATAAAAGAAGGATTAGAAAAAGCAGGTTTTGTTACTTATGGTGGTGTAAATTCTCCTTATGTCTGGCTTAAAGTTCCTGATGGAATGACTTCTTGGAAATTTTTTGATGAGTTACTAGAAAAGGTTAATGTAGTTGGAACTCCTGGTAGTGGATTTGGACCTCATGGAGAAGGGTATTTTAGATTGACTGCTTTTGGAAATGTAGATAATACGAGAGAGGCAATAAAGAGAATTAAAAATTATTTTAAAAAATGTTAAAAAGAAAGATTCAAAAATGAATCTTTCTTTTTAACTATTAGCAAATTTTTGCTTTACAGATGCTATTTTTTGAGCTTCTGCATTTTCTGTTTTGTACCATCCTTTTTCTGCCATTAAGTTATAAATTTTATTTTGTATATCTAATGATTCATTTAAAGCATTTTTGAATGCTGTATGAACTTCTGCTGTTGTAGATTCTAATGTTCCGTGTAAATATAAGTCACAAACACCTTTAATTACAAGTAATTGTTCTTCCATTAAATCTCTATCTTCCATAATTTCCTCCTTATAATAAATTTAAAAAACTGTTTAAAATGTCATTGTGTTTTGTTTCTAATTCTTTTACATAATTAGAAAGAGTTGCGTCTTGAATTTTTCCTGAAGATTTGCAACAACATGATTTCATAAATTTTTCATGTCCTAAAGCATCTTCTACATATAAAAGTTCTTTACTTGTCATTTAATCACCACCTTAAGGATAATATTTCCTATAATTTAGAAAATATACCAATTATTCTATTTCACATTTTTTTTATTATTTTCATAAAGTATAAATTAAAAGGAGGTTTATTTATGGATTATGAATTATTAGCTAATGGAAATGTTAAAATAGGACAGATGGCGCCTGATTTTGAAGCTGAAACAACTATGGGAAATATAAATTTGAGTGATTATAAAGGAAAATGGGTTATTCTTTTTTCACATCCAGGTGATTTTACTCCAGTTTGTACGACTGAGATTATTGCATTTTCAAAAGCAAATACATATTTTGAAAATTTAAATACTTGTTTACTTGGATTGAGTGTAGATTCTAATAGTTCACATCTAGCTTGGGTTTATGATATTTTTTGTAAAACTGGTGTCAGAGTTCCATTTCCAATTATTGCTGATAGAAATGGTACAATTGCTAGAAAATATGGAATGATAGTAAATGATATTAGTAATACTGAAACTGTTAGGAATGTTTTTGTGATTGATGATAAAGGAATTGTTAGAGTAATATTAGTTTATCCAATGAATATAGGTAGATGTATTCCTGAAATTTTAAGAATTGTTGAGGCACTTCAAACTGCTGACAAAAATAAAGCTTCTATTCCAGTAAATTGGGTACCATGTGAGCCAATTATTGTTCCACCACCTAAAACTTTTCTTGAGTTGGAAGATAGAGTTAATCAAATGAGGGAAGATGGAAATGGTGTGAGTTGGTATTTGAATTTTATGAATCCTAAGAATTGTATTGAGCCTGACGAGAATAAACAGTTATTTGAGGCTTAAGAATTAAATATAATTGCTCTAGTAAAACAAATATAAATATTTTTTATTTTTATATTGAGAAAAAAATCGAAATATGGTATATAATCTCAACTTAAACACTTTTAAAAGAGTAAAAACTCTCAATCCTTTAATTGTCAAAGGATTTGAGAGTTTATT
>CANQZP010000094.1 GCA_947628395.1 uncultured Clostridia bacterium | reverse complement strand
AGAAGATAAAAACTTAACTAACTTAGCAATCTCATTTGCACTCCCCATTCTCTTTAAAGGAATTTGATTTAAGATAGACTCCTTTACCCCATCAGACAAAACACTAGTCATATCAGTTTCTATAAAACCAGGTGCTATAGCATTAACTAAAATATTTCTACTAGCAACCTCCTTTGCCAAACTCTTTGTGAAACCAATAATACCAGCCTTTGAAGCAGAATAATTTGTCTGACCAGCATTTCCTGCAACACCAACTACAGATGATAAATTAATAATTCTACCACTTCTCTGTTTCATCATATAAGGAATTACATTTCTAGTTACATTAAATGTACCTGTAAGATTAACATCTATTACAGACTCAAAATCCTCTTTTTTCATTCTCATTATCAATCCGTCTTTTGTAATACCAGCATTATTTACTAAAACATCAATTCTTTCAAATTTATCAATTGCCTGTTTTATCATATTTTCGCAATCTTCAAACTTTGAAACATCTCCATATACTAAAAGACATTCTACTTTTTTATCTTCAATATCTTTCTTTAAATTCTTTAATTCATCATTAACTGTTCTGTAGTTTATTACTATATTATACCCATTATCTGCTAATTCTAAAGCAATTGCTTTTCCAATTCCTCTAGATCCTCCTGTAATTAAAGCAACCTTTCTATCCATAAACCCCTCCTTTTATTCTTTATTACTTTCTTATTGTTTATCTAATCCACTAGAATAATTGATTTTTTATAGCCTTGCTGTCGCAAATTCCAAATTTATTTTTTATCTGTAATTTGCTCCATATCGCACTCGACCTAAAGGTCTCGTTTGGTCGCTTACGCGGCTATTTAAAAATCAATTATTCTACTGTATTTGCAAACCAATATTTTCTTGAACTATTTGTCTGGCACTCACTCATCTAAATAATATAATATTTTTGACGTGACGCGCAGTTTGGGAGACCTTCTCCATGAAGATAGCCTTAGGCCACAAGGAACGAAAAAATATTATATTATTCAGATATATTTATCATACCAAAACTAGTATATCTCAGTAAGAAATTTATTTAAGGAATCTAAATCTTGAATATTATAACCCCCTACATCCTTACTAACCTTCTTAATAAACCCAGACAAAACCTTCCCAGGTCCAATCTCCACAAAAGTATCAACACCCTCATCTATCATATTCTCTATAGACCTACCAAACCTCACTGGACTCATTACATGCTTAGATAAAATATCCCTTATATCATCACCATCCACATATTCCTTTGCATCAATATTTTTGAAAACCTTTTTATCTGTAACTCTAATATCAATTTTTTCTAATTCATCTCTTAACCTTCTAGATGCCTCCTCTAACTTACATGTATGAAAAGGTCCACTTGTTTTTAACTCTATAACCCTTTTAGCTCCAAAATCTTTACCAACTTTTATAACTTCATCTATACCTGCCTTTTCACCAGAAACTGCCACTTGACCTGGACAATTATAATTTGCTGGAACTACAAATCCAGATTTAATACTCTTACATAACTCATCTACTTTTTCATCTTCTAGACCTATAACTGCAGCCATTGCCCAATTTCCTTCAGGTACTAACTCTTGCATTAAAGTTCCTCTTGCTCTTACTATTTTTACAGCATCTTTAAAACTTATCATATCGCTATATGCAAGTGCTGAGTATTCACCAAGACTAAGTCCTGCAGATATATCAGCCTTAATATTTTTCGTTTCTAATAATTTTGCTATTGCTAAACTCATTACTAATATGCAAATTTGAGTATTTTTAGTCTCCATCAATTCTTCTTCAGTAGACTCAAAACTTAATTTTGCTATATCTATTCCTAATATTTCACTTGCTTCTTTATATACACTTCTTATTTCCTCATATTCATCATATAAATCTTTTCCCATTCCAACAAATTGTGCACCTTGACCTGGAAATACAAATCCTAATTTCATTATTACCTCCATTTATATTTCTATTAAAATACTGCCTAAATTTAATCCTCCACCATAGCCAATTAAAATAATCTTATCACCTTTTTTTAAAAGATTTTTTTCATACATCTCATTTAAAGCAATTGGTATACTTGCACAAAATGTGTTACCTACATTCTTTAAATTTGTGTACATTTTATCAAAACTTATATTCAATCTTTTGGCCATGTTTTCTAATATTCTAATATTTGACTGGTGTGGTACTATATATTTTATATTGTCCAATTTCTCATTAGTTTTTTCTAACAATTTTTCAATATTTTCTACTGTTTTTGTTATTCCATATTTATAAATTTTTTTACCATCCATATATAATTTTTCATTATTATGGCATGTTAATATGTCTCCATCTTGAGCTATACTTTCAATATATTGAGAATATATTTTTTTCTCTTCTGTTTTTTGAATTATTGTAGCTCCTGCTCCATCTCCTAAAAGTATTGCTGTATTTATATCTTCATAATCTAAATACTTAGATATTTCTTCTACTCCTATAACAAGTCCGGTCTTTGCTTCTCCTAAAGCTATATATTTTCTTACAATATCAAAAGCATTTATATATCCACTACATCCAGCTAAAACATCTAAGCACATACATTTTTTTATATCTAATCGTTTTTGAATTTCAAAAGAAATTCCTGGCATTATTTTTTCAGTCGAAGTAGTAGCCACTACTATAATATCTATATTTTCTTTATCTATCTTTGAATTTTTTATTGCTTCTAAACTGGCTTTTACTGCTATATTCTCTATTGTTTCTTTTTCTACGTAATATCTTTTTTCTATTCCTGTTCTTTTATATATCCAATCACTATCTAATTTGAATTTCTCGTTAAACTCACTATTTAGTACTTCTCTTTTAGGTAAATATATACCATTACCTATAATTTCAATACAATTCATAAAGCCAAAACTCCCTTTACTTTTACATATATATTTATATACTTTTTTTGAGAATTTTTCATTAGTCTGACTGGTCAGTTTTGAGCAAATAGAAAAAACATAAGTAAAAAATTTCGCACATCTTTTATGATTAAATGTTCGAAATTTTTTCACCTATGTCTTGACAAAATTTAGTATATTTTTTGAATTATATTATTGTAATTTCCATATCTCTCCATCTTTTTGAGCTTGAACATTAGATTTTAGGCAAATTATTGGACGGAAGCCACAATTTACACGATCATACTTATCATATCCACTTAAACTTCTATTATACCAACCATTATAGATAGTGTCTTTATTCATTGAACTTATTGAACTTGGTGCAGCTATCCATATTGCACCAGTTTTATCTTGATTATGTATAAAGTACATATTATCAATATCACTTTTTGGTTCTTTAACGTCTATATGATAACTCCAATCCGCATCACTTTCCTGTTTTATTTCATACCCTATATTATTTGAATTTACCCTATATTCTATTGTTTGTGCATGTGTTTCATTATATGATTTGCAAAACATATCTAATGTTGGACCACCTATTGCATATTCTGCTTTATCATTTGCTAAGCTTCCCCATACATTTTCACTTGTATCTAACATGTAAGCTACTGCTTTCATATTATCATTTATATTATCCTCGTTAGAATTTAAATAACTTAACCATTTCATTAGTCTATTATCTATATTTTTTGCTCCTTCATAATCTTTAATTACATCATTCATTGATAATTGATAATTTCCACCTTTTGCTCCTGTATTATCTATATCATTTTGGGTTAATGGTGTTCCATTTTTTCCTTTTGGTGCCATATTATATTCTATATAATCAGATGCTATTAAATATACATTTTCTTCATCTCTATAAAAAATTCTCCAGTCATTTGTTGTATCTTCATCTCCATCTATATCAATTCCATAATCTACATATTCGCCATAATTTTCTTTATTAACTGTCATAAAAAAGCATTCACCATCATACACATTTCCATCTTTTGCAATAGTAAATTTATATGAATTTTGTTCTACTATTGCTGGCAAATTTTCTATATCAGTTCCTAATTCTTTATTGATTTTTTCTACATTATATCCATCTAATTCATAACTTCCAGCTACTGCTACTTGTACTTTTTCTCTTGCTTCTTCTTTTTCTGTTTCTGTTTTAGCTTGTCTTGCTCTATTTAATATTCCATTATCACCAACTACCATCGCAATCGTTACACCAGCCAAAATCAACAAAACAATGATCGTAATAACAAGTGCAATTAAAGTAATACCCCTTTCTTTGCGGGCAGACACAAGGCCTGCCCCTACACCTTTTGCATTAAATTTTTTCTTCATTTTCTTTTGTTTCTCCTTTTATCTTATATATTTTTTGTAATACACTAGCGCGAAGGGATTTCCATTTATTTTTTAAGTTGTCCGCTGTGGGGACCGATGAGCGCTGTTACATACGTTAGTATGGTTACAG
>CANQZP010000093.1 GCA_947628395.1 uncultured Clostridia bacterium | reverse complement strand
TATAGAAATTCTCAAATTGATGAAGCTTTTTCTAAAGTAGAAGGTTTAAAAGAAAATTATGAATCAATAGAAAAAACAAATGAACAAATGGAAGTTGGAATACAAAATAGTTTAAATTTAAATAGTGTAGAGCAATCTGCGAAACAGTTATTAGGAATGCAAAAGTTAAGTAATAAACAAACAGTATATGTAAGCTTACCTAAAAAAGATTATATTGAAACAGAAGCAAAATCTGTAGATTTAGATTCGAATAAAAATATTTTTGAAAAAATTATAGATAAAATAAAAGAGATATTTTAAAAGAGAGTACAGTTAAGTACTCTCTTTTAAACTGCATAAATATTGACATTAAGAATATATTTTAGTAGTTGGTTATTGTAAAACAAAAGATGGCATTTTTATATTTAGGAGAGCAAAATGGTAAATCAACTACTCGGAATAAAAAAGAGAATGAAAATAGAACTTTTCATTTTTTTAATTTTATTTATTGTTTTAATAATTAGAATAGGGTATCTTCAATTAGTAAAAGGAAAAGAATTAAAACAAATGGCGTATGAACAGCAGAACTTAGAAAGAACAATAAGTCCTAAAAGAGGCGTAATTTATGATAGTAATGGAAATATATTAGCAGTAAGTAGTACAGTAGAAAGTGTTACAGTAAATCCTATGAATATTAAAGATGAAGATAAAGAAAAGGTTGCAAGAGCTTTATCAGATATTTTTGAATTGGATTATGAAAAAGTATTTAGCAAGGTAAGTAGAAAAAGTTCTATAGAAACAATAATAAAGAAAATTGATAAAGATAAAAGTAATGAACTTAGAAAGTGGTTAATAGAAAATAATATAACTGTTGGTGTTAATATAGATGAAGATACAAAAAGATATTATCCTTATGAAAGTTTAGCTTCTCATGTAATAGGATTTTGTGGTAGTGATAATCAAGGATTAGGTGGAATAGAGGCAAAATATGATGATACTTTAAAAGGAAGTAATGGAAGTATAGATAAAATAACTGATGCAAAAGGTGGAAATATAGATAATTCTAAAGAAACATATAATGAAGCAATAGATGGAAATAATCTTACGCTTACTATAGATAGTACTGTTCAATCAATGGTAGAAAAATATTTGGAGGAAGCATGTATTGACAATGAGTGTACAGATGGTGGAAATGTTATAGTGATGAATCCAAAAACTGGGGATATAATTGCAATGGCAACTTATCCTAGTTATAATTTAAATTCTCCATTTGAAATAAATACAGAAGATTTAAAAAATTCTTGGGAAAGTATGTCTAGTGAAGATAAAAATATTGCTTTGCAGCAAATGTGGAGAAATAAAGCAATAGCAGATACTTATGAACCAGGTTCGACTTTTAAGCTGGTAACAGCTTCTGCATCATTAGAAGAAGGGATAACTCAAACTGATAAAGAAGGAGAATTTACATGCACTGGAGGAATAGAAGTTGCTGGAGTACGTATTAAATGTTGGAGATATTATAGACCACATGGACCTGAATCATTAAGAACAGCTTTAATGAATTCTTGCAACCCAGTTTTTATAGGATTGGGCCAGAGATTAGGTGTAGGAACATATTATAGTTATTTAAGAAAATTTGGATTTTTAAATAAGACAGGAATAGATTTACCAGGAGAAGCTCAAAGTATTTTCTTAAAAGAAGATAAAGTAGGTCCAGTAGAACTTGCAACAATTTCATTTGGTCAAAGGTTTGAAGTAACTCCAATCCAAATGATTACAATGGTATCTACAATTGCAAATAAAGGTGAATATATAAGACCAAGATTAGTTAAAGAAATAACTAATAGTCAGACTGGAGAGGTAACAAAAATAGAGCCACAAAAAGGAGAGAGGGTAATTTCTGAAAAAACTGCAACTTCTGTTTTAGATATGATGGGTTCTGTTGTTTCAGAGGGGACTGGAAAAAATGCAAAAGTTCAAGGTTATAGTATAGGTGGAAAAACAGGAACATCTGAAGATGGTGTAAATACTAATAAATATGTTACTTCATTTATAGGAGTAGCAACTATTGAAGATCCGATAGCTACTATATTAATTACTTTATATAATCCAACAGGAGAGGGGGGACACCAAGGAGGTGGGTGGTTAATTTAGTAAACACAATATTTTTGAACATATAAAAATTGTAAAAAATATAAATTACAGAGATAAATGTATAATAAATTATGGGCTTTAATAACTGAGATTCCAATGTTTATAACATAAATTGAATTATTGAAATATTGACAATATATTGAATAAATTCAATAAAAAATAGAAAATATATTGAATTAATTCAACAAAAATGGTATAATTATTAAAAAGATATATATAATAATACTAGGAGGATTAAAGAATGGATATTAAATCAAATCTACTAATTACAAATCCTTGGTGGAGTAATCAAAAAATAAATGAACAATTTTTACTAGGAAGAAAAAGAAATGAGTTTAATGATATAATTGAAAAAATTGATAATAAAAGAATTCTAAGTATTCTTGGACCAAGAAGAGTTGGAAAGTCTACTT
The DNA here is from genome assembly GCA_947628395.1 of uncultured Clostridia bacterium. Taxonomy (GTDB): domain Bacteria; phylum Bacillota; class Clostridia; order TANB77; family CAG-508; genus UMGS1994. The sequence continues at coordinate 1,876 of CANQZP010000093.1, read as the reverse complement.
TAATATATCAAACAATAAATTATTTAATAGAAGAAAAGAAAATAGATAATAAAAGAATACTATTATTTAGTGGAGATGATCCAAGTTTATTCTTTGATGAGAATGATAAATTATCAGATGTGTTAGATGTGTATTTTGAAGAAATACTAGAAGAAAATATGACAAATCTAACATCAAAAGTATATATTTTTATTGATGAAATACATTTTATAAAAAATTGGCAAAATTATTTAAAAACTTATTTTGATAGAAAATATAATATCAAATTTATAATAACTGGTTCGTCATCAGTACATTTATTTAAAGATGCAAATGAGTCATTGCTAGGCAGAATTGAAAATATATATGTATTACCATTAACATTTAATCAATTTATGAATTTTTATATGACCTATATTTCTAAAGATTCTGATATAGAAATTCCTAAAATTGATTTTGATAACATGGATAAATCAATAAAAGAATTAGAGAAGATATATTATAATCAAGATTTAAAATTAAAAATACAAAGGATTTTGAAGAGATATATTTTAGTTGGGGGTTATCCTGAATATTTTGAAATCAAAGATATAGATGTGTGGCAAAAACAATTGTCTGAAGATATTATAACAAGAGGAATATATAAAGATATTTTAACTATTTATAATATAAAATCACCAGAGATATTAGAAAAAATGTTATATTATATTGCTGCAAACAATTCGCAGGCTTTTGCTTATTCAGGTATAGCAAGTACTTTTAGAGTTGATACAGTAACTATAATGACATATTTAGGTTATCTAAAACAAGCTTTTCTAATTAATATATTAGAAAATTATTCAAATAATATTGCTAAAGTTATTCGTACTAATAAGAAATTAAGTATTTTAGATAATGGAATACAAAATAGTTTGCTTAAGAATAAAGAGATTGATAATGATTTAGCAGGACATATTGTAGAGTCAATGGTAGACTTTGATTTTAGATTATTATGTGAAAAGGAAAATTATAAAGAGTTTTATTATAGAAATTCAGATAAGGAAGAAATAGATATAATTATAGATAGGAATATAGATGTTATTCCTGTTGAAGTTAAATATACAAATCAAATTGAAAATTCGGATGTAAAGGTAATTAATAAATTTATTGACCAGCATAAAGATAAAGGAATTAATCAAGTCAAATTTGGTATTGTTGTTACAAAAGATATTTTAAAAAAAGATGGAGAATTATATTTTATACCTTATTGGTTGTTAAATATTTAATTTAGATGGAATGTTCGAAGTAGCAGTATTTATTATAATTGAGTTTTGAATATCTACTTAGCAGAACAAACGAGATATAATTAAAAAAAAATGGGCGATTAAAATCGCCCCTACAAATCTTATTTATTATTTTTCAATTATACCACAAGCAATTTTAGTTCCAGAGTCTCCACTAGGCTGAGTCTTAAAATCATCTGGAGAATCATGGATGATAATTGCTTTTCCTAAAATATCTTTAATTTTAAATTTATTAATTAAAACACTCATATATGCATATCCATTATTTTCAATTAATGGTGGTAAATCTCCTATATGGAAAGGATGAGGACAATTTGTAGGATTTAGGTGCGCTTTTGCATTTGCAAATTCATCTTTGTTATTTCCAGTACAAGAAGTTCCTTCATGGATATGAAACCCGAAAAATCTTCCTTTACATTTATCTTTAGATTGTGGCAAATTACTAATTTTTGCAGTTAGTATTATGCCATTTTTTGTTTCTTTGAAAGTAACTATTCCTTCTATTTTAGGATATTCTTTTCCGCCTTTTATGTTGGCTTTTGCAGTATTAAAAATATTTGTAAACATTAAAAACACCTCTTAACATTATATTCAATTAAAATAGTGTTGTTAAA
>CANQZP010000092.1 GCA_947628395.1 uncultured Clostridia bacterium | reverse complement strand
TCTGGAAAATTTATATCTAAAATTTATCTTTTTAATTTGTTTTTTATGGAACTATTGAAAAAAACCGAAACTTAAACAAAATTATGTATTGTATATAATAAAAAAATAAGGTATAATATTAATTGTATATGATATGGGGATGAAAATGGTTTCGACAGTATTTTGGAAATATAAATAGCGAGTGGTGGAGCGCCAGGCCACCTAAAAAGACGCACAAAAAATAAACGCTGATAATAATGAATTAGCACTTGCTGCCTAAGTGCGGCAACGTCTTACTTTAGTAACCTACGACTAAAGATAAGGCGCTAAAAAAGTAGGAAACGAATTTGTTATTTCTTCGGTAACAAAGGGACTTTAGAAGATATATTTAATATACGTTTGTCTGTTAATGTATATTAAATGAATTTTAATAACAGACTGCACTCGGAGAAGTTTATATGGAAAGAATATTGGACAGGAGTTCGACTCTCCTCATCTCCACCAATTAATTCTTGACAATATTTTTATTAAAGATATAATTATATTAACAAAAGAAAAAAGAGAGGTATTTTATGGATAAAGTTAAAAATTTTTTTCAAAAAATCAAAAATTCTATATGTAGTTTTGGATCAAAAGTAAAAAAATTATTTTCTGATTTGTTAACCAAAATAAAAGGATTAGACAAGAAAAAGAAAATTATTTTATTAGTTGTTACTATAATAGTTTTAGCTCTTATAATTTTAGGAATAGTTTTATTGGTTATATCTGGCCAAAAGAAAAAATCAATGGAATATGCTATGGGTAATTTAAATAATAAAGGAATGGTTGATTCAGCTGGTGGAACAGTTTATTTGGATTATTATAATACTGATATAGAAAATGGCGAAAATGTTGATAAAAACGGAATTTATAAATTATCTGGAAAAAAATTAAAACTTATAGATAAACAAGCTGAAGTTCGTTCTATAAATGTTGTTGGAAAATGGATTTATTATGTTTCAATTGATACATCAGATTATCATAAAGAAATTGTAAAAATCAATAAGAATGGAAAAGATAGAACTGTTTTAGTAGATGATATAGAAGGTATTAATCCATCTGGTGGGGAGATGTTTGTAAAAGGTAAAGATATTTACTTTATTGGAAAGAATGATAAATTAGAAACTATAAGAACTGATGGAAAAAAGAGAAAACAAATTAGTAATGAAGAATTAATTAGTTTCCAAATTGTTGATAAAAATATTTACTTCTTGACTGTAGATTATGAATTAAAGAAAATGTCTATTAATGGTGAGAATGTTGAAGAAATTACATCTGTAAATATGGATTCTTTCCAAATTGAAAAAGATAATATTTACTATATAGATAAAGCTGATGAATACTTGAAAAAAATGGATTTGAATGGTGAAAATATTAGTAATGTTATAGAAAATGAAGTTCAATATTATAATATAACAGATGGAAATCTTTATTATCAAAAAGTTTCAGAAGATAATGAGTCAAGTAGTATATATAAAGTAAATTTAAAGAATAATAAAGAAACTAAAGTTGTTGATTTAAATGGTGCAGCTTATACTAATATTTGTGTTGCTGGTAATTGGATTTATTATGTTGATAAAATAGAAGGAAATTACTATTATTATACAATTTATAGAGTAAAAGCAAATGGAGACAAAAAGGAAATGCTAACTGTTGATTAGGAGGTATCTATGAATTTAGGAACGATAGCTTTTAATAAGAATGTGTATAATTTAGATTTTATGTCTAATGAAGAAATGGAAGAATTAGTAGAATTGACAGAAAAGGAAAAAGTAAAATTGAAAAAAGAAATAAGAAAGGCATTTTGCTAAGTAATCCTTCGCAGTAAGTGCAAAATATATGCCACGAGCTGAAGCTCGGGCGAATATAGGTAGCCTAACCTTGTTGTACACGGAAAAATCTTAAATCTTGCCAAGATAAAAGCCGATTTTTCCTATACAATAAAAAAAGGTATTCGTTAAGAGAGGTTTATTAATGAAAGAAGATAAAAAAGAAGAGCAGATGGATCAAAAATTTAATAAATTATTGAAGAAAATGCTGGATTTATTAAAAGTAAATGCTATTTCTGTTTCTGCATTGCAACTAAAAAATACTGAGGCTATTATTTCTGAAAAGCTTGAAAATGAAAAAAATGCTATTGAATATGGAATGAATTCTATTAATAAAAATGTTTTAAAGAATCAGAAAAAATATTCTAATATTTTAGAAAAGGAAAGTGATTTATTAGATAGATATAAGAAACTTATTACTGATGTTGCTAAATATTATGATAATAATATTTTAATGGAAAATATTAAAATATTAAATGAAGAATTATTTCAATTAGAGCAAAATAAAAAATTAACAGTATTAAAAGAAAAGGAAGCAAAGGCTAGAGAGAAACTTGATAATAGTGATGATGTAATTGCTGAAGAGGCTTATGATGTAGAAGAGGAAATATCTAAAAGTCAGGTAAAGGTAAAAAGACTTAAGACATCATTAAAAAATAAGATTAAAGAAAAGGAAACTGCTTTATTTTCAGCTGTAGAGACCAAAGAAAAAGAATTGCAAAAAGAGATAAAAGGACCTAGAGTAATAAAGAATGCTACAAGATTTTTTATGGGAAAGATTAATCCATATAAAATGATTGAAAAAAATGTTTTTAAATCTTTAGAAAATAGATTGAATGAATACGAAGAGGAAATAAAAAGTATTTTAAAAAAGAAAATAAAGTATTCTGATGAAAATATTGTATCAACAATAAATGAACTTGTAGAAAAAGCTCAAAAAGATATTGTAAATTAGAATAATTTGTGTTAAACTAATTGTGTTAATATTTAAAGTCAATGAGAAAGTTAAGTAAATTTAGGTTAAATATATTAAGAGAGAATAAGTATTTGCTGTGAGCTTATTTATATATTCTAAATTGAAGTTTCGCTTTTTAGATGCTAGATTGAAATTTAAAGTAGGTTTAGCCGGGTAAGGTTTCCGTTATAACTTTTTAGAGGTTAATTTTTGTAATTAATAAATTTAGGTGGTACCACGAATCCGTTCGTCCTATTAGGGCGAGCGGATTATTTAGTTTACTGAATAAAAATTTATAAGTATTAAATAAGTCTACTATTTTTTAAGGAGGGTTTTATGAAAGAGAAGATTGAACTTATTAGAAAGGAAGCTTTAGAAGAAATTAAAAATGCTTCTGATTTAAAAATTTTAAATGATTTAAGAGTAAAATACTTAGGAAAAAAGGGTGAGCTTACACAGGTTTTAAGAGGAATGGGAGGTTTATCTCCTGAAGAGAGACCTATTGTAGGTGGTTTAGTAAATAAGGCTAAAGATGAAATAGAAGGTAGTATAGAAAATAAAGAAAATGAACTTGCAAAGGGTGAACTTAATAAAAAGTTAGAAAGTGAAAAAATAGATATTACTCTTCCAAGTACAAAAGTTAAAAGAGGTAGTAAACATCCTGTAAATAGGATTATTGAAGAGTTAGAGGATTTATTTGTTTCTATGGGGTATGATGTTGTAGATGGTCCAGAGCTTGAGACTGATGAGTATTGTTTTGAAAGATTAAATCTTCCAAAGGGTCACCCTGCAAGAGATATGCAAGATAGTTTCTACATAACTGGTGATTATCTTTTAAGAACTCAGACTTCTGCTGTTCAAGCAAGGACTATGATGGCAAATGAGGAAAAGAGTCCTATTAGAGTAATTTGTCCTGGTAAGACTTATAGGCGTGATGATGATGCTACTCATTCTCATCAATTTGGACAGATTGAGGGGTTGGTTATTGATAAGAATATTTCTCTTGCTGATTTAAAGGGAACTTTAGAGGTTTTTGTTAAGAAAATGTTGGGAGAAAAGTCCGAACTTAGATTTAGACCTAGTTATTTTCCTTTTACAGAGCCTTCTTATGAGGTTGATGTTAGTTGTTTCAAGTGTGGTGGAAAGGGATGTAATCTTTGTAAACAGACTGGTTGGATTGAGATTTTGGGTTCTGGTATGGTTCATCCAAATGTTTTAAAGATTAATGGTTATGATCCTGAGAAGTATAGTGGTTTTGCTTTTGGAACTGGATTGGATAGATTGGCTATGTTTAAGTATGGAATTACTGATATTAGGCTTTTGTATACTAATGATGTGAGGTTTTTGAAGCAGTTTGATAGGAAGGATAATTAGGAGGTGTTAGAGTTATGAAATTAAGTACTAATTTTGTTAAGGATTATGTTGATATAGATGTAGATTTAAAGACTCTTGCTGAGGATATGACTAAGGCTGGTAATGAATATGATTCTGCAGAAAATCTTATAAATGCTACAGGTCTTGTAATAGGTGAAGTTTTAGAATGTGAAATGCATCCTGATTCAGATCATTTACATGTTTGTAAGGTTGATGTAGGTGGAGAGGTATTACAGATTGTATGTGGTG
>CANQZP010000091.1 GCA_947628395.1 uncultured Clostridia bacterium | reverse complement strand
GTAAGATTCGAACTTACGCATCGATGGGTCAGAGCCATCTGCCTTACCGCTTGGCTACACCCCAATAAAATTACTATGTGCTTTAATATTATATAATTTTATTTTAATTTTGACAAGGTCTATTTCTTTAAATTTGATATTTTTATATTATAAAAATCAAAAGACATTCGCTCCCAGGGATTTATCTATTTTTTCATTTGTATCCCCATTCAAGAAAATGTAATTCACATTCGTTCATAACATTTTCTAGAACGGTCCCCACAACAACAAATTCAAAAATAGATGGAAATCCCTTCGCGCTATTTTAGTAAAAAATGAAATTTAAACTATTTTTTAGATTTTTTAAAAAATAGGACAAGTCCAATTATAAAAATAAAAATACTAATCCATTGAGAAGTAGACAAACCAAGTAAAAAACCACGAATTGTATCACCTCTAAAAAACTCTAAAGTAAATCTTACTATACTATATAAAACACAATATAATCCAACTGTTTTATAAGTTCCATTAAACTTTTTATATGTTAAAATTAATATAAAAAATATTATTAAATTACAAATACTTTCAACAATTTGTGACGGAAACAAAGGAATATTATTTGGAGCATAAGGAGTATTTGTAAAAACAACATGTCCAAAACCATGATATTCCATTCCATAGCAACAACCAGCACAAAAACATCCCATTCTTCCAAATACGTGAACTAAAGGAATACAAGGTACAATAACTAAGAGCAACTTTTTAAAAGATATTTTAAATAATTTAGAATAAATAAAGATGCCTAATATTCCTCCTATAAGTCCCCCATAAAAAACGAATCCACTTTGTAAAACATTTTGTATTGTTGTTATAAATCCTGCATCTTGAAAGCTTTTTATTATAGAGGGAATTGCTGTAATTATATATAATAATTTTGCACCTACTGCAAGTCCAATTGTTCCAAATAATATAGAATAAAATATATCTTCTTTTTTTAGATCAGTATATTTAGAGAAATGGAATACTGCGAATAAAGTTCCAACTGTTATACCAAAGAAAAAAAGTAAAGAATATAAAGATATGTCTCTTCCAAATATATTTATAATAGGTAACATATTAATCTCCTTTTAATATGAAATAAAGAAGCTAAGATTTATTTAGCTTCTTTATCTAATATTTGCATTATTGTCATTTTATGCACATGCTGCAAGTCCAACTGTTCCACCGAAACAAATTCCGCATGCAATAAATACTAATGCACATAAAACTACACCAATTATAGATAAAACTAAACCAGCTGTAGCCATTCCTGTTGGATTTTGTTTTTTAGCTAAAATGCCAAGAACTATACCTACTATACCTAGAATTAGTCCTAGCCAGAATAATCCTATGAAAGAAAATACAATAGATACAATACCTAAAACTAATGCTGCTACTGCCATAATTTTTTCCCTCCTTATTATAATATACAGTAATAACTTAATTATTACTGCTTACGAGTAAGTAAGAAATAAAATCATTCTTACATTTAGATACTAATATTATGACATAAAATAAAAATATTGTCTAGTTTTTTACAAAAAAAACTATTTTTTGATAAATTTTTCTGTTATAATAAATGTACTTTATAAAAAATATATTAAATTAAAGGTGAATATATGAATAAAAATATTATAGGTGTAATTGTTTCGATTATATATATAGGTATTATTTTATTAACATCAAAATTAGTAGAAAAAAAGGGAGAAGAGGCTAGTAGAAAATATATACATATAATGCTTAGTAATTATTGGATTATAGTTGTTATGTTTTTTGACTCAATTTTATATGCGTCAATTTTGCCAGCAGTTTTTGTGGTAATAAATTCAATTTCTTATAAATTCAATCTTATAAAAAGTATGGAAAGAGAAAAAAATGATGGATTAGGTACAGTATATTATGCAATTTCACTGCTTATTTTAAGTATTTTTACTATGTATATAAAAAATCCAATTATAGGACTTTCTGGCGTTTTAGTAATGGGATATGGTGATGGATTTGCAGCTATTTTAGGAAAGAAGATTAAGAGCAAAGAATTTAAAGTTTTTGGTTCAACAAAAACTGTTGCAGGCTCTATAACTATGTTAATAATTAGTTTAATTATAATTATTCCAGTTTTCATGTATTTAAAAATTGATATGTTTGTATTAAAAGCTATTATAACTGCAATTGTTGCTACTATCTTAGAATTTGTATCTATTAAAGGATTAGATAATATAACTGTTCCTGTAGTAGTTTCTGTTTTGACATATATTTTCAGTTTATAAGTTAGGGGTAAAAGATGATATTAGATAAAGTGAACTTCCCGGAGGATGTAAAAAAATTAACTTTAGATGAGAAAAAGAAGCTAGCTGAGGAAATTAGGATGTATATTTTAGATATTGTTTCTAAAAATGGAGGACATTTAGCTTCAAATTTAGGAGTTGTAGAGCTTACTATTGCTCTTCACTCTAGCTTTGATATGCCAGAAGATAAAATTGTTTGGGACGTTGGTCATCAAACTTATGTACATAAAATTTTAACTGGAAGAAAAGATGAATTAAAATCACTTAGACAATTTGAAGGAATTGCTGGTTTCCCGAGAAGTAGGGAATCAGAGTATGATAGTTTTGATACAGGTCATAGCAGTACATCTATTTCAGTTGCTCTTGGAATGGCTAGAGCAAGGGATATTTTAAATAAAAATAACAAAGTTATTAGTGTAATTGGTGATGGTGCGCTTACTGGTGGTATGGCTTTAGAAGCATTAAATGATGCGGGGGTAAGTAAAACTAATCTGATTGTTATTTTAAATGATAATGAAATGAGTATTTCTAAAAATACTGGTGGATTATCAATGTTACTTACTAAACTTAGAACAAAGAGATTTTATACTAAATCTAATATTTCAATGAAAAAGATTATTAGAAAGATTCCTTTAATTGGTGAAGGAATTGTTAAGTTTGTTGTAAAAATAAAAAGAGGTATAAAACAACTTATTATTCCTAAAATGTATTTTGAAGATATTGGATTTAGATATTTAGGTCCTGTAGATGGACATGATATAGAAAAATTAGAATCTATTTTAAAAATTACAAAAGATTTAGATGGACCTGTACTTGTCCATGTTATAACTAAAAAAGGAAAAGGTTATAAATTTGCAGAAGAAATGCCTGACAAGTTTCATTCAATTTCTAAATTTGATTTAGAAACAGGTGAGAAGATTTCTAAATCAAATTCAGATTATTCTTCTGTTTTTGGAGATGAGTTAGTAAAGATTGCTAAAGAAAATAAATCTGTAGTTGCTGTTACTGCAGCAATGAAGGATGGAACTGGACTTTCTAAATTTTCAGAAGAATTTCCAGATAGATTTTTTGATGTTGGTATTGCTGAACAACATGCTGTTTCAATGGTTTCTGGATTAGCAAAAGAAGGATTAAAACCTGTTTTTTCAGTATATTCTTCTTTTTTACAAAGAGGTTATGATCAATTAGTTCATGATATGTGTATTCAGAATTTACCTGTTACTATTTGTATTGATAGAGCTGGAATTGTTGGAAATGATGGAGAAACTCATCAAGGAATATTAGATTTATCTTTTTTAAATACAATTCCTAATATAAATATTTTAGCTCCTAAAAATTTTGAAGAACTTAGGTTAATGTTAAATTATGCTATAAATTCTAATTTACCAATGGCTATTCGTTATCCTAAGGGAAATGATGGAGATATTAAATTTAACGTAATGGATAAGATAAAACTTGGAAAAGCAGAGATAGTAAAAGAAGGAAAAGATATTACTATTTGTGCTATTGGAAAAATGGTAGGATATAGTAAAATGGCTTCAGATATTTTAGAAAAACAAGGAATTTCTTGCGAAGTTATTAATATTAGATTTTTAAAACCTTTAGATGATAAGATTATTATTAAATCTGCAAAAAAGACAGGTTTAGTCGTCACCATTGAAGATAATTCATTAGTTGGCGGATTAGGATATTCGGTAAATAGTTTACTAAAAAATAGAGATGTTAAAGTATATAATATGGGGTATCCAGATGAATTTATAAGACATGGTTCTATAAAAGAGATTGAGAGATTATATGGTATGGATGTAGAAGGAATTGTTTCTAATATTAAAAAATGCACATCAGAAAAGAAAGAAGATGAGTGATGAAAAAATTTTATCTGAATGAAACTTAGTATTTACTATTGACTTTTAGAAATTTTATTTGTAAGATAATATTATAAATTTTGAAAGGAAAGTTTACAAATGAGAAACGCTGAAAGTCTTGCAAGAGTACACACACACACACACACACACACACACACACACAGATAGTTATTTAAATAATGTAAGAGTAACATAGAATGAAAGTCTATGGGTTTTGTGGTGCGCAAAATCTGTAGGCTTTTTTTTCATTTTTAAAAAATTTGGAAAGTTTGATGACCGCTCCCAGGGATTTATCTATTTTTCTGGTTGTTTTTCCCCAATGGGGCTGTAATAATGCTACTCGCATTAAACAG
>CANQZP010000090.1 GCA_947628395.1 uncultured Clostridia bacterium | reverse complement strand
CTTCACACAACTGCTGAAACACATAATCGTATAATGGTATTAGAAGTTATGGGAAGAGAAGCAGGATGGATTGCATTAGAATCAGCTATAGCTGGAGGAGCAGATGTTGCCTTAATTCCAGAAATCCCTTATGACATAAATAAAGCAGCAGAAGCAATTAAGAAAAGACAAGAAATGGGAAAGAATTTCGCTATTGTTGTTGTTTCTGAAGGAGCATTTCCTAAAGGTGGAGATATATCTGTACTTGGCGAAAGAGATGGAGGTTCAGGAGTTATAAATGTTAGATTAGGTGGAGCAGGAGAAAAAGTAGCTGAAGAGTTAGAAAAATTAACAGGCTTAACTTCTAGATGTACTGTACTTGGATATATGCAAAGAGGAGGAACTCCTACAGCTTATGATAGAGTATTATCAACAAAATATGGTTCAAAAGCAATGGAGCTTGCTTTGCAAGGTAAATTTAATGTGCTAACAGTGTTAAAAAATGGAAAATTAGATTGTGTTCCATTAGAAGAAGTTGTTGGAAATAATAAAGAAATAGGTGCAGTTCAAGGTGGTACTGCTGAAAGCAATGTAAGAATAGTTACAATGGATCATGATTTAGTAAAAACTGCTAGAAATATAGGAATTTGTTTAGGAGATTAAATATGATTGATTTTAAAAAATATATAGCAGAAAAAATATCAGAAAATATTGAAAGTGCCCAAAATATAAATAAATATATTGAAGTTCCACCAAATGATGACATGGGAGACTACGCTTTCCCATGTTTTCAGCTTGCAAAAGTATTAAAAAAAGCACCTCAAATAATAGCAAATGAATTAAAAGAAAATTTAAAAACAGATAATATTATTACAAAAATTGATGTACAAGGTGGATATCTAAATTTTTATATTAATAAAGAAATATTAGCAGAAGAAGTAATTAAAGAAATTTATAATAATGAAAAATATGGATTTTCTAAAAAAGGAGAGGGAAAAAATATAATTATTGATTACTCTCATCCAAATATAGCTAAGCCATTCCATATAGGACATTTGCGTTCTACAGTAATAGGACAAGCACTATATAATATTTATGAGTATCAAGGATATAATGTAAAAGGATTAAATTATTTAGGTGATTATGGTACTCAATTTGGAAAGATGATAGAAGGATATAAAAGATGGGGAAGCGAATATGATATAGAAGAAAAACCAATAGAGAAGCTTACAGAAATTTATGTAAGAATAAACAACCTTTGCAAAGAAGATGAAAAAGTTTTAGATGAATGTAGGAATAACTTTAAAAAATTAGAAGATGGCGACGAATATTGCGTTGAATTATGGAAAAAGTTTAGAGATTTAAGTTTAAAAGAATTTCAAAAAATATATGATATATTAGGTGGTAGATTTGACTCATGGGAAGGTGAAGCTTTTATTGCACCAAAAGCAAGAGAAGTAATTGAAATCTTAGAGAAAAATGGAGCGTTAGTAAAATCAGAAGGAGCTAAAATAGTTGACTTAGAAAGTAAAGGAATAAATACTCCATGTATTATAGAAAAATCTAATGGTTCAACTACTTATGCTTCAAGAGATTTAGCTGCAATTCTTTATAGAGCTAGAACTTACGATTTTGATAAAGCTTTATACATAACCTCTTATGAACAAAATTTACATTTTAAACAAGTATTTGAGGTAGCTAAGTTATTAGGCTTAGATGAAAAATATACAAATGGATTAGAACATGTATCTTTTGGAATGATTCTACTACCAACAGGAAAAATGTCTACACGTGAAGGAAATACAATAAAATTAGAAGAATTATTAGAGGAATCAATACAAAGAGCTGAAACAATAATTGAAACAAAGAATCCCGATTTAGAAAATAAAAAGGAAGTCGCTAAAAAAGTAGGTATTGGAGCGATTATATTTAATGATTTATCTAATAATAGGGTTAAAGATGAAATATTTAATTGGGAATCAATACTTAATTTTCAAGGAGAAACAGGACCATATATACAATATACATATGTTAGAACAAATAGTATATTAGAAAAAATTGAACAATTACCAGATGTAAGTAAAATTGATTTTTCATTAATGACTGATAAATATTCTCAAGATATAATAAAACTGATATATAATTTTGAAAATATATTAGAACAAGTAACAGATAAAAATGAGCCTTCAATATTATCAAGATATTTAATAGATTTGTCAAAGGCATATAGCACTTTTTATAATGAAAATAAAATTATAGTAGATGATGAAAATATAAAAAATTCAAGGGTATATTTAACATTAGCAGTAAATAAAGTATTAAAAATAGGAGCTAATTTATTGGGAATACAAATGCCAGATAAAATGTAAAAGGAGGTTAAAATGGACGAAAACGAAGAAAAAAAGGATGTTGAACAAGCAAATAAGCAGGAAGAAATTCAAAAAACAAATGAACAAGAAGAAATCAAAAAGCAAGAAGAACCCAAACTAGAACAAGAACCAGAAAAAAATAATCAACCTGAAGAAAATAAGGTACAAGAGGGAACTAAAAAAGAAGCTTCAAAACCAAAAGGAAAGAAAAAAACAAAAATAATAATAGCAGTAGTTTTAATAATAGCTATATTAGCAGGAGTAGGATTTGGAGTATTTTACTATTTAACAAATAAGGAGGATACTGAAAAAGAAGATAAGCTAGACTGGGGAGATGTTTATCTTGAAGTCCTAGAAGATGATGATGAAAAATTATCTGATTTGGACGAAAGAAAAATTCAATTACTTGATTTAGATAAAGATAGTATTCCTGAATTAATTGTATATGGATTAAAAAATGGAATAAAACACATTGCCAATATATTTAAAATAAACGACAAAAATAAAGTTGATACAATTCAAGTAGAATTAGATGATGAATTTGATATTGAACTTTTATATAATATAGAAAAAGATGATTATAATTGGTATGCTGTAGCTGAAAACAAAGAAGAATCAAGCGATGAGAGCAATTCAAAAGTAGTATATGATTTAAATATTGATACAGAAAAATATGAACCTAATAAATTAGATGTAAATTTTGATTTAGATATAGTAGAGGTTGAAGATAATTACAGCAAAAAAGTTGATTTTGAAAAAGATTTATCTAAGAAAGAAATAAAAGAAGCTTTTGAAGATGCGAAAGAAAACTATGTTGAAACAGAAGATATGATAACAGAAGAAGTAGAAAAAAAGGTAGAAGAATTAAAAGTATATAAAAATGTAAAGAGAAAAGATAAAGCTAAAGGATTAGTATATACAGTTCGTAAATATGAAGATAAATATGGAAATAAATATGAATATCCAGCAATAAATATTGATTCAGCAGATATAGAAAAAATAAATAAAGAAATAGAAGAAGAATATGGCTTTTCAGAAGAAGAAAAAGATTGGCTAATTGGAATGGAATTAACAGAAATTTCTTATTCTTATAATGTAAAGGATAAATATCTATCAGTAGTTGTTAAAAAAGGCGGAAATCAAAGTGTATGGGCATCGGGTTATGTTATAAATCTAGAAGATAGTACAAGATTAACATCTGATAAATTATTAGAAAAAGAAAATCTAGATAAATCAGAAGTTCTAAATAAAGTAAAAGAAGTAGCTTTAAATGATTTCAATTCTCAACTTGAAAAAGAAAAAAGCTCTATGGGAGATACTTCATGGACACAACTAAGTTATGAAAGTTCAAAAGGAGAATGGAAATCAGATTTAGAGAAAAATGTAAGTGAATTAAAAAATATCTACTTTAATGAAGATGGAGATTTATGTGTAATTGTAGAATATGAGCATCCAGGAGGACAATGGTCTTGCACAAAATCATTAATAATAAACATATCTAAAAATTATTCAGTTACAGAATTAAAATTAAACAATGGAGATGCATCAGATCCAAAATTTGAGAAAGCACCAGAGCCAACACCAACACCAACTCCTACTCCAACTCAGACACCTACTACAAATACAAATTCTAGTTCAACTTCGACATCAAATACACCAACATCACCAGCAATAACAAAAGAGCAAGCTCAGAAATTAGCAGAAAGCCAATTTGGAGATGCTACGAGTGATCCTCCTGTAGTTTATGGTTATGCCGGATGGGGAACTTATAATGGAAAAGAATATTATGTATTTGATATGAGATGGAATTTAGGAGATCATACATCTTGGATTGGAACAGTATGTGTATGTACAGATGGAAAGTCTTATGAACAGTTAGATTTACCAGTTAGTTCAGAATTAAAAGGTTCAGCATTAAAGATTTCCCCTGGATACGGAGGAACTTTCTAAAAAATAAAATTATTTTATGATGTTAAAATTTTTATAAATAAAACACTTGCTTTTATTTAATAAATTTGGTATTATTTAAAAGCAAGTGTTAAATAAATATGCCGATGTGGCGGAACTGGCAGACGCACATGACTCAAAATCTAAATGGATTTAAAAAATCCTATTTCTTAAAAACACTGATAAATATACAGGTTTAGGTTTTAGTAGAATTTATTTTTTACTAAATATCTAACCAAAATCTAACCAAATGTATTTTTATATAAAATTTAATTAAATATGC
>CANQZP010000089.1 GCA_947628395.1 uncultured Clostridia bacterium | reverse complement strand
GATTTCCATCTATTTTTTCAGGTTGTTCGCTGTGGGGACCGATGAGGGCTGTTTAATGCGAGTAGCATTATTACAGCCCCATTGGGGAAGAACAACAGAAAAAATAGATAAATCCCTGGGAGCGGATGTCAAAAGCGCTATTTATTAAACCATTCAATTATTTTAAATTTAAATTTTATATCAGGAGAGTCTTCTGATATTATTGATAAATCTTCTTCTGATAAATTCTCTTTTAATATTTTAATAGAAGAAGAATCCATTTTGCAAGATGTATTATCTATAAAGCATAAAGGAGGAAACATTACGCACCACCAGTTTTGGCCTTCTGCTTTTCCAATTTTTATTTTTAGTCCATCATAGTTTCCTGAAGGGAATGTTATATTTCCATAAGTTTTTGTTGGAAAAGAGAATTTTCCTATTTCTATGTTTACTTTATAAGAATAGCCTTCTTGTTTTATTCTTGTTTCTGCTACATTTTTTAGTTCCTCAATGTGTGATTGGGCATAGTTTATGAATTCTTCCTTTGAGTTTATATTAGTAGTTGTATTATTTATATATTCCAAAATTGAATCTCTTACTTTTAGTTTTAGGTCTTGGTCTTCTTGAGTGTCGCTATTTGCTATTACATGTAATCTAAATACAGAATCTGATATGTCTGAAAATACAGCATTTGAATATGTTATTGCTGATATGAATACTAAAAGGTTAAATAGTAATATTAAAATAATTGGGTATTTGTATTTTTTAAAAAATTTAATCATTTTGCATACCTCCGTAAAAAACTTTACTTTCATTATGAACGCAATTTGGGGAAATATACATGATGAATAATTGTTAATTTTCTAAGAAGAGTATTGTCGAAAATAAGTGTATGAAATTTGTTGACAACTAAAAATAGTAATGGTAAAATTTACCAGTAACTAATTCTAGGAGGTTTTATATATGTTTAATAAGATTAAAGCGGAAAGAATTTGTAGTTTATATGTTAATGAGATGCATTTGGTTGTTATGCTGATGCCATATATAGAAAGTAATATTGGAAAAAATGAAAAAATAGTAACATTATTAGAAGATAGTTTAGAAAAAGAATTAGATATATTGTTAGAAAAAACAAATTTAAGTGAAGATAAAAAAGAGAAAATAAGAAATATTGATTGGAGTTCTAAAAACTTAGATGATGTTGTAAAAATTAAAAAGAGTTTAGAAAATAAAATTGTAATAGTAAAGGGAAGTAGGGAATATATTGAAAGGGTAAATGATATTTTAGATAATCAGAAAGTAAAGATAATAAATTGTATTGCTTTAGATGATTTTGAAAAAAGAGCAAAAGAAATTTTAAGCAAACATACTAAAATATTAAATACTTTAGGGGAACAGGAGATTTCAGAAATTTTTCATATAAATTTAAGAGATAAAACCCTATTGACTAAGTAAATTTAATAAGATATTATAGGTGTATATGTATTATAAGCATGAATTTTGAAAGGAGCACTTTATAATATGGAAGATAGTTATTTGAAAGCAAAAGACTTACTAAAGAAGTATAATCAAGAACACCTATTATTAAATTATGAAAAGTTAAATAAGTCTAATCAAAAGAAATTATTAAATCAAATTTTTTCTATTGATTTTGATCTTATGGAAAATTTGTATAAAAATGCAAAGAAAAAAGTAAATTTTGAAAAGGCTGAGATAGAACCTATAGAATATATAGATAAATCGAAATTAACTGTGGCAGAGACAAAAAGATATGAAGAAAAAGGAATAGAAGCCATAAAATCTAATAAGTTTGCAGTAGTTACTATGGCTGGTGGTCAAGGGACAAGGCTTGGTCATAGTGGACCTAAGGGAACTTTTGATATGGGATTGGATTCTCATAAATCACTTTTTGAGCTTCTTTGTGATTCTTTAAAAAGAGCTAGAGAAGAATATAAAGTTGTTATTCCTTGGTATATAATGACTAGTAAAGAGAATAATAGTGAAACTATAAAATTTTTTGAAGATAATAAGTTTTTTGGATATCCTAAATCAGCAATTCACTTTTTTGTTCAAGGTGAATTACCTATGCTTGATTTAAACGGAAAAATTTTATTGGATGAAAATGGATTGGTAAAAGAAGCTGCTGACGGTCATGGTGGAGCTTTAAAGGCTTTAGGAAAAGAAAAAATCATTGATGAATGGAAAGAAAATGGGATTGAATGGATTTTTGTAAGTGGTGTTGATAATGTACTTGTAAAATCTGTTGACCCGCTTTTGATAGGTATGTCAATTGAAAATAAAGTTTTGGGTTCTGTAAAGACAATTGAGAAAACTGATCCAAAAGAAAAGGTTGGTGTATTTTGTAGAAAGAATAAAAAGGTAGCTGTTATTGAATATACTGAAATATCAGATGAACTTGCTAACCAAAGAGACAAATATGGTGCTTTAGTTTATGGTGATGCTAATGCAATTTTCCACTTATATAATATTAAAGGTTTAGAAAAGGTTAGTGATTTAAGATTACCTTATCATACTGCTGTCAAAAAAGCAAAATATATGGATGAGAAAGGTAATTTGGTTGTTCCTGAAAAACCTAATGCTTATAAGTTCGAATTATTTATATTTGATTCTTATGAAATGTTAGATGATGTAGTTGTTTTGAGAGTAAAACGTGAAGAAGAATTTGCACCTATAAAAAATGCAGAAGGAGCCGATAGCCCTGAAACTGCAAGGAAATTATATACTGACTATTGGAATAAAATGGAGTATATGAAGAAGTATAATGACTGGTGCAGAGATCCTCAAATTGACGAAAAGACAAAAGAAGAATTGATAAATATTAAGGGTAATGATGAGGAGATTAAGGATAGATTTTATAAAGATTTAGATTTTGGTACAGCAGGATTAAGAGGTGTTATTGGTGCTGGAAGTAATAGAATGAATAAATATACTGTATCAAAGGCTACACAAGGCTTAGCAAATTATATATTAAAGCAAGGAACAGAGAAAAAAGGTGTAGTTATAGCTTATGATTCTAGAAACATGTCAAGAGAGTTTAGTGAATATGCTGCACTTTGTCTAAATGCCAACGGAATAAATACATATATTTTTGATGAATTAAGACCTGTTCCAGAATTATCTTTTGCTGTAAGGGAGCTTGGAGCTACAGCTGGTATTATGATTACTGCAAGTCACAATCCACCACAATATAATGGATATAAAGTTTATTGGGATGATGGTGCTCAAATAGTTGCTCCTAGAGATAAAGATATTATAGCTGAGGTAAATAAAGTTACTGATTATTCAATGGTAAAAACTATTTCTAAAGAAGAGGCTGGTAAGAAAAAATTATATCATACAATTGGTAAGGCTATAGATGATGATTATATAAAAACTTTAAAGAAATTATCAATTAATCCAGATATTATAAAACAAGTAGAAAAAGATATTACTATTGTTTATACTCCTTTACATGGAGCTGGAAATAAGCCTGTACAAAGAATTTTATCTGAACTTGGATTTACTAATGTATATGTTGTTCCAGAACAAGAGCTTCCAGATGGTAATTTTCCTACAGTAAATTATCCAAATCCTGAAGAACCTAAGGCTTATGATTTGGCTTTGAAACTTGCTAAGAAGGTTGATGCTGATATTATTTTAGCAACAGATCCAGATTCAGATAGACTTGGAATTCATGTAAAAGATACTAAAACTGGTGAATATATATTCTATACAGGAAATATGACTGCTTTGTTAATTGCTGAATACATTTTGTCTCAAAGAAAAGAAAACGGTACTCTTCCTAAAAATGGAGCAATCATAAAGACAATAGTTTCTTCTAATTTAACTGATGATATTGCTAAAAATTATAAAATGAAATTAATTGAAGTTTTAACTGGATTTAAGTATATTGGAGAGCAAATTAGAGGTTTTGAGAAAAATCATAAACATGAATATGTATTTGGATTTGAGGAAAGCTATGGTTGTTTAGTTGGAACTCATGCAAGGGATAAAGATGGAATTGTTGCTGTTATGATGCTAGCTGAGGCTGCTGCTTATTATAAAAGTAAAGGGTTAACTTTATGGGATCAAATGATTAATATATATGAGAAATATGGTTACCATAGAGAAGCTCAGGTTTCTATTGTATTAAAAGGTGCAGAAGGAGCTCAAAAGATTAAGCAATTGATGGAAAATCTAAGAAATAATCCTCCTAAGAGTTTCGGAAATTATAAGATTGTTGCTATTAGAGATTATGAAAAAGGTGTAAGAACTGAGCTTACAACTGGTAAAGAGGAAAAAATAACTCTTCCAAAATCTAATGTTTTATATTATGAATTAGAAAATAATGAATGGTGTTGTGCAAGACCATCTGGAACAGAGCCAAAAGTTAAGTTTTATATGGGTGTAAAAGGAAAGACTATGGAAGAAGCAGAAAAAAGATTATCAGAATTAAAAGAGAAAGTTTTAGATACTGTTCAATAATTCCACAGTTTTTGAATAAATTGTGGATAAATAAAAAAGAAATTCAAATATTTTGAGTTTCTTTTTTTATTCAGGAGATTTTGTTTTTTTGTATTGACTTTTAGGGGATTTATATATAATATAATAATGAAAATTTTTAAAGGAGAATTTACAAATGAAAAACGCTGAAAGTCTTGAGAGAGTACACACACACACACACACACACACACACA
>CANQZP010000088.1 GCA_947628395.1 uncultured Clostridia bacterium | reverse complement strand
GGAATTTGTTGTGTAGGTTTTACTTGAGATACAGTTTCCATTTGTTTTATTTCTGGAATTTGTTGTGTAGGTTTTACCTGAGATACATTTTCCATTTGTTTTATTTCTGGAATTTGTTGTGTAGGTTTTACCTGAGATACAGTTTCCATTTGTTTTATTTCTGGAATTTGTTGTGTAGGTTTTACTTGAGATACAGTTTCCATTTGTTTTATTTCTGGAATTTGTTGTGTAGGTTTTACTTGAGATGCATTTTCTTCCATTCTTCTTACTTGTTGAGCTTGCTGTACAGGTCTCATATTTTGTATATTTGGAACTTCAGATACTTGATTAGCATCTTTTATATTATTTTGCTTTTGAACAGGTCTAATATTTTGATTTTCATTTTCAGCTATTTCTTCATCTGTAAATAATTTTCTTTCATTTCTAGTGTCAATACTACCAGGAATAATAACTGGTGATGACATTTTAGGCTCATTTCTTTTATTATCTAATATATCTATAGAAGTTTTATCTTGAGGTTTATTTCTATTTCCGAATAAACCACCTTCCTTTTGCCTTTTTTCTTTTTCAATTTTTTCTCTTAATAATTGTTCTTGTTCATATTTATCTCTTAATCTTTTTTCTTTTTCCTTTTCCTTAGCCTTTTGCTCTTTATCTGATTCTATTTGAGCAGAGTTCATAACTAGCTCTTGATATTTAGGGCATTCAGACTCCAAAACAGCTTTTACCTTAATTGGTAAATATCTAATAATAATTCTTAATTGATTATCTGTATATTGAGATGCGATATTATTAAAACTTTCAACATACTTTTCTTCATTTCCACCTAATCTTTTATAATGAATCAAAATATTTTGAACTTCTAATTCACTCACATCATCCATACCAAGGTCTTGAGGCTCATCATCTACCAAATTATAATACCTTCTTGCTTCTTCCTTAGTTCTAGAATTTGCAATCAATTTACATACTTCATCAATTTTTCTGTCAGGACCAATCAATGCATTATAGATTTTCATATCAAAAAATTTAGATATAATTTCACCTGACTTTGTTCTTCTATCAGTACAAATTAAAATAATCGGAATTTCTTTTTCTTCTATATTATTAACAGCAAAAGATATTGATTCCAATTTTCCTAATATAAATTTATCAATAACATCGTAATTACTATTTGCAAATGGTTCCAAATCTTCACTTATAACTATACAATCATAGAATTTATCTTTTTGTATCTCCTTAGTAATTGCATTAAAGTAAAAAACATTTTTAAATGTTACAGCATCATTATATTTTTTTTGATAATTTTTAACTATAGCATTTGAAATATTTTCATTACTAACAGCAAATAATATCTTCATTAGTTAACCTCCAGCTTATCTTTTATATTAATTAAGTGCCCACCCTTTAACAACAATTGTAAAAATTAAAGGTAGTACTTGACAAATAACTAAAATTGTTACACATGCAATAACAATATTAAAACCTTTATCTCTAGTATCTAATTTTCTAATACCTATAACATATTGATAAATTGCTCCTACTGCAATACCAACAAAACAAAATGGTATACTATATATTCTAACTCCATCTAAAATCATTGCTGTTACTGCATAAGTTTTTTTACCATATTTTTTTTCATATTTTGCTAAATTAGCTTCTGTTTTATTCTTTATTTCAGAAAATTCACTTCCATTTTCTGTTTCTAAAACATCCTTTTCCTCAAGTACTTCTGTATTTGCAAAAACAGGACTTACTAATATTGTAATTAAAAATACACTAATTATTACCGATACTACTTTTTTCATTACTATATGTCCTCCAACACTATCGTTTTATTCACCTAATTTTATACATATAATATCATACAATAATTTTTAAAAAATAGCAACTAAAATTTCATTTTTTTATGAAATTATTGATACTATTTTAAAAATTTTAAAGAAGTACCAATAAACTGTACTTCTTTAAAATTTTTTAATTATAATCTATTATATAAATATTGCATCCACTTATATACTGCATTAGCCCAATTTTTATCACTAGCATACCTTGTATTTACTCCTGTAAGATTAGATCCATTATAATAACTACCAGTTGCAACTTCTCCTTCATAAATGATTGTTCCAGCAGGATTCAAATAATATTTAATAAGCATTCTCGCAACTAAATCTATTCCTTCTGCATAAGTTCCAAATGAATAAGCTCCACCATAAGGATTACTATCATAAGCGCCATAACCAAATAAATTCTTTTTATCATTTGCTATTTTAGATGTTCCCCATCCTCCTTCATGAATTGCCATAGACGCTACATAAATTCCATTAATATTATATTGTCTTTCTATATAGTAAAAATATTCTGCATTATTTTCCAAAACTTTTTGCGTATCTCCACTATTACCTGATAATACCTTCTTAAACTGATCTAAAGTTAGTCCACTAGGTTTATTTAGGTCCATATTAAAATCTAAGGTTGAAATTAATTGTTCTCTAGTATATTCTATGCCATCTTGCAGATCAGCAACATTAATAGCATTAGGATTTATATTAGTAAAACAATTTGCTGGTGCATATCCAACATATGTACTATATTTTACTTTAAACCAATCATTTTCTATTTCAACTATTGATACATCTTGCTCTTTATTAATAGTACAAAGTACATTAGCCTTATTATTAGGATCTTTTCTAATTGCTAAAGTCTCTGATGTAACATAAACAGTATCTCCTACTTTAGGTTTATAGTTATTAGTTCCACTGCCTGTCCCAATTTCAACAATTTTATTTACAGACGCTTTAGTAATTTTACTAGTAATCCTTTCCTCGTCTATAAATTCATCTCCCTCATAAGTCTTAATAATAATAATCTCCTGTGAACCATCTCTACCCTCTTGAATAACTTGCATAGTACCTTTAGGCAATTCCTCATTATCTTTATATTCAGTTTTATATTCTAAATCCACTATTTCAGTAGATAAACTTTTTTTCTCTGGAGACTTTGTATTTTTCTTTAGTATTTCTTCTATATTTAATTTATTTTCGTTTTCTTCCATTGTTAATGCTTCTATCGAAACATTTTTCTTAGTTGGAGTTTGTATACTAACAGCAGAAACACTAAAAGACTTATAACATAACAAACTCAAAATTATAAGCAACGAAAATAAAACAGAATAAATAATCATTTTCTGTTTTCTAATATCTTCTTTTGTTTTTATAATATATTCTCTTTCTTCTCTTAATTTTCTCATTTTATAACTCCTATTACTATTTTAATATTAATAAACGAGTTTGTCAACATAAATTACATGGAAAAAATCAAAAAAAGCATTGACTTTTCATAACTTTTGTATTAAAATATTAACCATTGCAATAGATTATATAAATTTATTTGTTACCTCTCCCCGGTAGTAACAAAATAAATTTCATATATATAAATAAATTTAAAATTGAAATGGAGGGTATTTAGTACCATGAATAACACTACATATAGCGCTAAAAAAAGCGAAATTGAAAGTAAATGGTATATTATTGATGCTTCTAACAAACCATTAGGTAGAGTTGCTACAGAAGCAGCAAAATTACTAAGAGGTAAACACAAACCAACATTTACACCAAATATTGATACTGGTGACCATGTTATAATAATTAATTGTAAAGATGCTATTTTAACTGGTAAAAAATTAGATCAAAAAATATATAGACATCATTCTGGATACATTGGAGGAATGAAAGAAACTTCAGCAAGAGTTATGATGAATAATACTCCAGAAAAAGCTATGATGCTTGCTGTAAAAGGAATGCTTCCTCATACAAAACTTGGAAGACAAATGGTTAAAAAATTAAGAGTATATAGCGGAGCTGAACATGAAAACATCGCTCAAAAACCAGAAGTATGGGAGGTAAAATAATATGGCAAAGAAAACTGATAAAATCGTATTCTACGGAACAGGTAGAAGAAAAAAATCTATAGCTAGAGTTAGATTAGTAGAAGGAAAAGGTGATATTACAGTTAACGGTATTTCACTTGACGAATACTTTGGAACAGAAATTTTAAAAGTAATAGTAAAACAACCATTAACTGCTACAAATACTTTATCTAAATATGATGTTATTTGTAAAGTTCAAGGTGGAGGTTATACAGGTCAAGCTGGTGCTATTAGACACGGTATATCTAGAGCATTATTAGAAGCAAATGGCGAATATAGACCTACTTTAAAATCAAATGGATTCTTAACTAGAGATCCAAGAATGAAAGAAAGAAAAAAATACGGACTTAAAAAAGCTAGAAAAGCTCCACAATTCTCTAAGAGATAATAAGCTTTTATATAAAAAATATCAAACCTCAGAAGTTTCAATACTTCTGAGGTTTTTTCCTTTATTTAAAAATGTTCTAATATAAATTATTTTATCTATATATTTTAACAATTTAATTTATATTTAATTTTCTTCTGAACTATATACAAGTACTTCTTCTAATTCTTCATCTTCTAATAGGGACCCCTTTATACTACCCGTTGTTACAATATCTACTTCCTTTTTTAATGCTTCTTCTAAAGCAAATTTTACTTCTACAATTTTAAATCCATCTGCTACATCTTCGGTTCTAACTATTATATCTATGTCACTATTTTTCTTTTGCTTATTTTTTACATAAGAACCAAAAACCCATACATACATAAG
>CANQZP010000087.1 GCA_947628395.1 uncultured Clostridia bacterium | reverse complement strand
GCCCCTACGAAATACTTTTTAATCTGAAAGTTGCGACAGCAAAGCTATAAAAAATCAATTATTATACTTGCTTTTTTTGGGGTATATTTCCTTAACTTAAATATACATTGCCGTCCATTATATCTGAAAAAAATGAATTATATTTAAAATTTTCCATAAACTATTTCTTAAAGGAAAGGAGAAGTTTATGGAAAATTTTTTTGAGGAAAAGGAATTAAAGGAGAGTTGTTATTTTGCAAAGGATTATATTGATTTTATAAATGAATGTAGAACAGAAAAGGAAGTAATAGCAAAAGTAAAAGATATACTTTTTGAAAATAAGTTTAAATGTATTGAGGAGATGGAGACTTTAAATCCTGGTGATAAGGTGTTTTTTGTAAATAAGGATAAGAGTATGTATATTGCAGTAATAGGGGAGGATAGTATTTTAGATGGTTTAAATATAGTAGGAAGCCATGTTGATAGCCCTAGAATTGATTTAAGACCTAATCCAATTTATGAAAATAATGGTTTAACATTATTTAAAACTCATTATTATGGAGGAATAAAAAAATATCAATGGACAGCTATTCCTCTTAGTATGCATGGAGTAATTTATAATGAAAAAGGAGAAAAACAAATTTTTAAATTAGGTGATAATGATGATGAACCTGTGTTTACAATTACAGATTTATTACCACATTTAGCAGAAAAGCAAATGGATAAGCCTATGAAGGAAGCGGTAAATGGAGAAGAATTAAATATATTAGCTGGAAAAGAAAAAATCGAAGAAATTTTGAAAGAGAAATATGCAATAGAAAAGGAAAATTTTGAGTTTGCAGAAATAGAATTTGTTCCAGAATTAAAAGCTAAATTTGTAGGATTTGACCAAACTCTAATAGGTGGATATGGACAAGATGATAGATCTTGTGTATTTACATCATTAAAGGCATTATTAAATGTAAAAATTCCTAAAAGGACATGTGTGTGTATTTTGGCGGATAAAGAAGAGATAGGAAGTTATGGAAATACTAGTATGTCAAGTAATATATTTGATTATTTTATAAATCAAATAATTGATAAAAAAGAAGGAAATTTTGTAGGAGCAATTCAAAAGGTATATTTAAATTCAGTAATGTTATCTGCTGATGTAAATGGAGCTTATGATCCGAATTATCCAGATGTATTTGAAAATAACAATGCTGCATACCTAGGAAAAGGAGTGAATTTTTGTAAATATACTGGAAGTAAAGGAAAGTCAGGAAGTTCAGAAGCAAATGTAGAATTTATGATAAGATTAAAAAATAAATTAGATGAAAATAATATAAAATATCAATTTACAGAAATGGGAAAATTAGATATTGGTGGAGGAGGAACAATAGCTTTTATTTTAGCAGATAAGGGAATAGATGTTATTGATTGTGGACTTCCACTTTTATCAATGCATTCACCTTATGAAGTCATTGATAAAAATGATTTATACGAAGCTTTTAAAAATTATAAAATTTTTTTTGAAGAAATTATATGAAATAAAAAATTAATGTGATATAATGGATAAAACAAAAGAAAAGAGGATTATCATGGAAATAAATTATTCAAAAGAATTTTTAAAATTATATGAAGAAGTAAATCAAAAAGTAAAAGATGGAAAAAAGAAAGCATCAGGTAGTATTTCAGATATTAGACATTCTGAAATATTATTGTTTTGTTTAAGTTTCTTATCAATATTAGCATTTTTCATGGCACCAATATATAATGCTAAATATATATTTCTTGTAGTAGGAATACTAATGATAATAATTTCAATTTTATATATGATAGTAAATGAAATAAAAATTTATGGAATAAAACTAAAATTTAAAAAGGAAATACTAAAAGAATTTACAGCAGAGTTAAATAATAATTTAGAATATAAAACAGATGAATCTATTTCAGAAGTTTATTATAGAAAATCAGGATTTAATCAAACATATAAAAGTATATATTCAGATGGCTTTATAAAAGGAAAAAATGAAAATAGAAATTTTGAGATGGGAAATATATCTGTTATTAAAGATATAACAAAGAGTAATCAAAATATTACTGTTGAAGTTTTTAACGGAATATTTGCATATTGTGCCATAAATGGTAATATAGAAGAGATTGATTTAATGAGAGTAAATAGTAAAAATAATATAAAAGAAAAACTAGAAATACAAAATGGAAAAATGTATATGTATGCAGATAATATAAATGAAGCGAGAACTATACTAGATAATAATATGATTGATAAAATTCTGAATTTAAAAAATGAACTTGGAATAGATGTAGAATTTATGGTTAATAAAAATGAAACTTTTTATAGATTTTTTACGCAAAATACAGTAAGTACAAATTTATTTGCAAGCAAAAATGAAATGCAAGCTCTATATTTTTATTATAAAATTATTAATTTTATAATAGATTTCACAAAAGAACTAGAATCAAGAATATAGGAGGAATTATGTCTTTAAAAGTTGAAAATGTAAGCAAAAATTATATAGGAAAATTAGCAGTAGACAATATTTCATTTGAAATAACTAAACCAGGGATATTTGCACTTTTAGGAACAAATGGAGCAGGAAAGACTACTACTATAAGAATGATGTTAGGTATAATAAAAAAAGATTCAGGCGAGATTACGTGGAATGGAAAAAGTGTAGAAAGAAAAAATGTAAATTTCGGATATTTACCTGAAGAAAGAGGTATATATCCGAAATCCAAGATTATAGACCAATTGATTTATTTTGGAAAACTAAAAGGAATGTCAAAAGTAGAGGCAATAGAAGCGGCTGATTATTGGCTTGAAAGACTTAATATGCAGGAATATAGAAATTTATCTGCTGAAAAATTATCAAAAGGAAATCAACAAAAGATTCAATTTATAACAGCTATAATGCATAATCCTGACTTGATAGTACTAGATGAACCTTTTAGTGGGTTAGATCCAGTAAATACGGATGTATTAAAAAATGTTATTTTAGAATTAGTAGATAAAGGAAAATATATAGTAATGTCAAGCCATCAAATGAATTCAATAGAAGAATTTTTTGATGTAGATATTGTTATATTAAATAAAGGTAAAACCGTAGTAAAAGGAAATTTGTTAGATATAAAAAGACAATATCCTATTAAAAAAGTAGAAGTAATAACAAATGATGAAATTTCGGAATTAGTACATAAAAATAATTTAAAAATAGAATCAAAAAAAGATAATAATTATTTGATAAATATAAAAGATGAAAAAGAAGCAGATAATTTACTTAAAGAACTTGTAAAGGCAAATAAAAATATTGAAAAATTTGAAATGAAAAGACCTACCCTTCATGAAATTTTTGTAGAAAAGGTAGGTGAAGTAAAATGAGAGATTTAATAACTGTAGCAGAATTTACTATTAAAGAAATGTTAAAACGAAAATCATTTATAATTTCAATGATAATTATATTATGTATGATTGTTCTAGGCTTCAATGTTCCAAATATTATAAGTCATTTTAAGGGAGATGGAGAGGCTAAAGAAAAAATACTACTAATAGATTCTGAAAATATATTTGAAGGACAATTAGATACATATACAAAAGATATTTCTGGTTATGAATTTGAAGTAAAAAATGAAAACATACCAGAAGATGAAATAAAAAAATCATTAGAAAAAGATTATGATTCATGTATGAGATTTGTAAGAAAAGATGGAGCTGTGACAATAGATTATGTAGTAGATAGTTTAAGTTATGGCGAGTCTATGCCAGAAGAATTAGTAGAAACATTTTCTAATATATATACAAGCTTACAAATTTCTAAAGCAGGTTTAACAGAAGAACAATTAAATAGTTTATATACAGATTTTAGTTTTAATTTGGTTGAAACAGATGAAAATGCTGCAAGTGGAAACATTTTTGTAATGTTAATAATGTGTATTATATTATTTTATGCAATTTATTTTTGTGCATATCAAGTTTCATCATCAATTACAACTGAAAAAACTTCAAAAATAATGGAGACATTAGTTACATCAGCAACTCCAAAAACTATAGTTCTTGGTAAAACAATAGGTATAGGAATTATAGGATTATTTCAAGTGTTGATAATTATTATAACTGGAGTTGTATCAGCAAAATTATTTTTACCAGATGGAGTTTTAGAAGGTGTACTAGACTTATCTAATATAACTGTATCTCTTGGAATATTAACTTTAGTATATTTCTTACTAGGATATTTCTTATACTCACTTATGTATGCACTAACAGGAGCAACAGTAAGCAAACCAGAAGATATACAGTCAGCTAATACTCCAATTGCACTTATAGCAGTAGTAGGATTTTATTTAGCATATTTTTCAATGATGAATCCAACAAGCAATGTAAATTTATTTGCGTCAATATTCCCACTTTCATCACCATTTAGTATGCCATTTAGAATAATGATGGGAACAGCGCAAACTGGTGAAATTATAGCTTCAATAGCAGTATTATTGGTTACAATAATAGTAGTTGCAAAAATTTCAATAAAAGTATATTCATCAGCAATATTAAATTATGGAACTAAATTGAAATTAAAAAATATTTTAAAAATGTATAAAGAAAAATAATATTAGAGTGAAAAAATGGAACACTTTTCAAAAGCAGTATAATAATTGATTTTTAAATAGCTGCGCAGCGACCAAACGAGCCTGATTTTTTCAGGCGAGTGCGATTGAAGCAA
>CANQZP010000086.1 GCA_947628395.1 uncultured Clostridia bacterium | reverse complement strand
TGTTTAATGCGAGTAGCATTATTACAGCCCCATTGGGGAAAAACAACCAGAAAAATAGATAAATCCCTGGGAGCGATTGTCAAACGCACCCAAATTTTTTATGCACGAAAAAAAGCCTACAGATTTTGCACATTACAAAACCCATAGACTCCCTTATCTATGTTACCCTTACATTATTTAAACAACCATTTGTGTGTGTGTGTGTGTGTGTGTACTCTCACAAGACTTTCAGCGTTTCTCATTTGTATTCTCTCCTTCATAAAATCTACATTATTATCTTACAAATAAAAAAACAAAAAGTCAATACCCACCTTTACCTATTTCAACTTCTGCCTTACCGCTTCATACAAAACAATCCCAGTAGCCACAGCAGCATTCAAACTCTCAGTTCTCCCCATCATAGGAATCTTTATATTCTCATCAGTAATATCTAAAATATCTTTTGAAACGCCATTCGCCTCATTACCAATTACAATCGCTGACTTCTTATATTCAACATCATAAATAGACTTGCTCTTTTCAAGAGAAGTAGCCATAACTTTTATTTTATGCTTTTTAAGCTCCTTAATAGTCTTAACTAAATCCTCACTCTCTATAACCTGAAGTCTAAAAATAGCCCCCATAGTAGAACGAACAACTTTAGGATTATATACATCTGCACTCCCCTTTGACACTATAATTTGCTTCAAATCTAAACTATCAGCAGTTCTTAAAATAGTCCCCATATTTCCTGGGTCCTGTATATTATCTAATATCAAATACAAATCCTCATCAAAAGATAGTTTCTCCTCAGACACATGTTTTTCAACCACAGCAATCATTCCCTGTGGATTAGAAACATCTGTAAGAGATAGAAATATTTTTTCAGGAACATAAATACACTCTCTTTTTGCAATCTCATATTTAAAATCACTATCAATATTGTCCTCTATATCACAATCATCACAAATTATAATAAATTTAATATTCACTTCTTCATTTATAGCCTCTCTTACTAATTTTAATCCCTCTATTATATATTCATTATACATATCACGATATTTTTTTTCTTTAAGCTTTTTTATATGTTTAATTTTTTCATTATCTTTACTAGTTATTAACATACTATCTCCCTTTCTTAATCATTAAAATTCAAAAATTCCTTTGTCTCTTTTAATACATCTATAGGATTTGATAATTTATAAGTAATATATGGATTCATACCTGGAGAAAATTTTATTCTTGTACCATATTTTTTTATCATCTTATCAACAAGAGTTAAATCAAAAGTCTTATCATCGAAGTAGAAAACGACCTTGTCTTGTCTTTGAATAATCTTTATAATATTTTTTTCCTTTGCCATATTTTTTATACGTGCAATATCCAATAAATTTTCAATTTCACTTGGAATATTACCATATCTATCAATAATTTCATCCACAACATCTTTTATATCATCTTCAGATTTACAAAGAGCAATATTTTGATAAATCTCAATTTTT
The DNA here is from genome assembly GCA_947628395.1 of uncultured Clostridia bacterium. Lineage (GTDB taxonomy): Bacteria > Bacillota > Clostridia > TANB77 > CAG-508 > UMGS1994. The sequence goes on along the minus strand of CANQZP010000086.1, from coordinate 3,304 downwards.
TGATTTGAATTATCAATAAATTCATCAGGAATAAAACTTGAAACATTAATATCTATCTGAATATCTTTTTCCTCTTCTACCTCTATTCCCTTCATTTCTCTTATTACTTCATCTAACAACTTACAATACATATCATATCCAACCTGCTCCATATGCCCATGCTGTAATTCTCCAAGAATGCTTCCAGCTCCCCTTATTTCCAAATCTCTCATTGCAATTTTAAATCCAGAGCCAAATTCAGTAAACTCTTTTATAGCTTTAAGCCTTTTATCAGCAACTTCTGATAAAAGCTTATTTTTCTTATACATTATATATGAATATGCCTGTCTATTACTTCTACCAACTCTACCTCTAATTTGATATAACTGTGCTAACCCTAATCTATCAGCATCTTCAACTATAATTGAATTAGCATTTGGAATATCTATTCCTGACTCTAAAATAGTAGTACAAACAAGAACATCAATTTTCTTATCAATAAAATCTTGCATAATATCTTCAAGTTCTCTACCTGTCATTTTACCATGAGCAATTCCAATTTTAGCTTCAGGAACTAACCTTTTAATTTCATCAGCCTTTTTCAAAATTGTCTCTACCTTATTATATAAATAAAATACCTGTCCTTCTCTTTCTAGCTCTTTAGTAATCGCCTCTCTTACGACCTCATCATCCTGTTCTAAAACATAAGTCTGTACAGGTTTTCTATTTTGAGGAGGCTCATATATTACTGACATATCTCTAATTCCAACTAAAGACATATGTAGAGTTCTAGGAATAGGAGTCGCAGTCATAGCCAAAACATCAACATTATTTTTAAGTTCTTTAATTTTTTCTTTATCTTTTACTCCAAATCTATGCTCCTCATCAATTATTAAAAGTCCTAAATTTTTAAAAGTAACATCTTTACTAAGCAATCTATGTGTACCTATTATTACATCAATCTCACCTAATTGTAGCTTCTTTACAATCTCACTTTGCTCTTTTTTAGTTCTAAAACGATTAAGAACTTCTACTCTAATTGGAAACTTTTCCATCCTCTGTTTAAAAGATTCATATTGTTGATTCGCCAAAACAGTAGTTGGAACTAAATAAGCAACTTGTTTTTGGTCCATACAAGCTTTAAAAGCAGCTCTTATAGCAACTTCAGTTTTCCCATAACCTACATCACCACAAAGAAGCCTATCCATAGGCTTTTGATTCTCCATATCTTTTTTTACTTCTTCAATACATCTTAATTGATCATCAGTTTCTACATATTCAAAACTATTCTCAAAATCCTTTTGCCAAGCAGAATCTTTTGAAAAAGAATAACCCTTTAATTGCTGTCTTTTAGCATATAATTCAATAAGCTCTCTTGCAACCTCTCTTAAATTTCTCTTTACTTTATTCTTTGTATTTTCCCAATCTTTACTACCTAATCTATTTATTTTAGGAGCACTATTTCCTGTTCCAATAAATTTTCTAATACTATCTAAAGAATCTGTAGGAATATATAAAATATCATCATCTTTATATTTTATTTTAATATAATCTTTTGTAACACCATCCGCTTTTATAGTATTTACTCCAATGTATTCTCCTATACCGTGAACCCTATGAACAACATAATCTCCAATTTTTAAATCTGAAAAAACTACAGTCTCACCATCTCTAAAAGCAACAGATGACTTTTTCTTTTTAGGTTTAGATTGAAATACTTGATTAGCATCAATTACTAATAAATTCAAATCAAAACTTTCAAAACCAGTAGACATAGCCCCAGTTGTAACATATATCACCCCTGGAACTAAATCTACATTATTTAATTTTTCATTAAAGACACTATTTAATTCTTGCTCTTGTAAGATTTCATTTAACTTTTTCGCATTTTCCTTAGTGCCACTTAGGATTACTGTTTGTTTTTTCCTAATAACAGCTTCTTGTAATTCCTGAAACAGTAAATCCATTGAACTACGAAAAAAGTTCACCTCCCTATAGCTAAAGCTATATCCGTTTCTTTTTGCATGCATACTTTGTATATCTATAAAACCAATATCCTTTTTTTCTAGATATACACTTTGTTTATCCACAAACTTTTCACTAATTTGTGGATAATTATATAAATTTTCTAATATTTGAGGAGGAATTTTCTTTTTCTCTATCAGAGAATTTATAATTTCTTTATTATCCTTTAAAATATTATCACATCTAGCCTTAATTTTCTGATTTTCATCTAAAAAAATTAAAGTATCTTTATCTAAATAATCTAAAAAACTAACATAGTCCTCATAAAAACATTTAAAATATCTATCTATTTTATTTATATAATTACCAGACTTTATCTCATCTATATCATATTCTATATCTTGCTCCAAAACAGAATTATATCCATAATTTTTTATTCTATCGCAAATAGTTTCCAAATCAGTTTCAAGTAAATATTCGTAAGAAGGTTCAATTACAACTTCATTTATCATATTTATAGATCTTTGACTTAAAATATCAAATTCTCTTATAGAATCAATTTCATCACCCCAAAGCTCTATACGTATTCCCTTTCTATCACCTGAAGCAATATCAATAATTCCACCTCTTATACAAAATTGTCCTCTTCCTTCTATCAGTTCATATCTCTCATATCCTAACGAAATCAAATTTTCTTTTATCTCATCTAAATTAATTTCGTCTCCTACTTTTAATTTTTTTATATTTTTAAACAATACCTTATCTGAAATAATAGGTTGCATAATTGCTTCTATAGTAGTAACAATTACTCTAGCCTTTTTAGATTTAATAGCTCTTAGCGCATCCATTCTCTTAAAAGCTTCTTCCTTACTCTCAGCGATATAATCATAAGCAAAAATTTCTCTTTTAGGGAAATATACTATTTCATCAGAAAAATACTCCAAATCCTGAATAAGCTTTTTAGCTTGCATCTCATTATATGTAACAATACAAATAGGTCTTTCACTATAAAATCCCGTAGAATAAGCCAAATGCACCTTACCATTATCAGTAAGTCCGGAAAGCATTATAGGGGTTACCCTATTTTCTATATCTTTTAAGTAACTTTTATATTTTTTTACATTCGGAATAACCTTTACAATAGAATTCATAATCCGCTCCTTTTTACTATAACTAATATGATATTGTATCATAAATATTCAATAAAATCAAACTAAAGATACTTTTGTTTTTAATTACAAGACATCCGCTCCTATATCGTTCTATTTGAAAATACTTAAAAAAAAGACTTTCTCGGCTCAATACACTCGTTATAGATTCTAACAAAAATTAAAACGAGCCTCTCGCTGTTCTAGCTTCG
>CANQZP010000085.1 GCA_947628395.1 uncultured Clostridia bacterium | reverse complement strand
TACAGATATTTTTGTATTTCGCATTTTCTTCGAAGAACGGGCGATTGATAATCGCCCCTACGAAATACTTTTTTAATCTGAAAGTTGCGACAGCAAAGCTATAAAAAAATCAATTATTATACTTGCTTTTTTTGAGGGGATATTTTCTTAACTTAAATAGACATTTATTAGGACAGAGTTTTGTTTAATATAAAATAATCCATGATAATATCTAAATAACTCCGTTTTAATGTTTATAAATTAATTATATTTTATTTAGATTTTTGTTGACAATGTTTAAGAAAAGTGGTTATATATATGTATAGTTTTTAATTCAAAGGATTTTTAATTCCTAAATTTTTATTCTTGAGAAAAATCAAAAAAATTTAAAAAATCAAAAAAAGGAGGTAAGAGTTAATTTTTTATGCAATTTAATATAAGATTATCAATTTACTTGTAAAGAAGCATGGTAATTGATATAATAAAGGAGGATAAATGGTACAAAAACAAAAATTTAATTTAAAAAATGATGTAATATTTAAGGCATTTTTTGCTAAAAAAGGTAATGAAGAATTCCTAATTGATTTTTTAAATGGACTTTTAAAAATAGAAATAAAAAAGATTGAAATTAGGGAAGAAGTAAATTTAGAAAAATTAAAAAATGAAGAAAAAGGTGGAAGACTAGATTTACAAGCAACATTAAATGATGGAATAATAGTAAATATTGAGCTACAGATACAAGATACAGATAATATGGAAAATAGAAGTTTAGTATATGCGGCAAAAACGATTTCAAGGGAGACGAAGAAAGGTACAAAATATCAGGATATAAACCAAGTAATAATGATAAATATATTAAATTACAAATTATTACCATATAAAGAGTATGTATCAGATACAGTAACAGTATTAAATAAACATAGAGAATATGAGGTAATAGAAGGCGTAAAATGGTATTTCATAGAATTACCAAAGTTTAGAAAGGCAAAACCAGATATGAATGAAAAGCTAAATCAGTGGTTAGCTTTGATTGATGATAGAAATAGGGGGTGGATTGAAATGGCAGAAAAGAATAACAAAACAATAGAAAAAGCTAGAATAGAAATGGGATATTTGTCTGGAGACGAAGAATTAGAGCGACTAGCAGAATTAAGAGAAAAATGGACCATGGATTATGATAGTGGAGTAAATAGTGCAAAAGAAGAGGGCCTTGAACTTGGACGTGAACAAGGTTTAGCAGATGGAATAGAAATTGGAAAAGAGGCTGGACGAGAAGAAGGAAAAAGAAATGAAAAAGTAGAAATAGTTAAAAAATTACTGAAGACAGATATGAAATTAGATGATATTGTGAATATTGTAGGTTTAACAAAAGAAGATGTACTAGAAATAAAGAAGCAAGAGGAAGAGTCTAAATAATTTTACATCTAATACAAAAGGAAATGATATTATTGGAATAAATTGCAGAAAATTACTAATAATATCATTATAAATTAATATTTAAGGAGAGTTATTTTAAGTGAAACAAAAAGAAAAAATATTAGAAAATGGAATAAAAGTACATCTTATAAAAACAGATCTTTTTAAGACTGATTTATCAGTAATATTTATGATAGTTCCACTAAAAAGAGATACTGTAACGAAGAATGCTTTAATACCAGCAGTTTTAAGGAGTGGATGTAGGTCTTTTAAGAATCAAAATGAGATAAACAAAGAGTTGGAAATGATGTATGGAGCTACTTTTGATTGTGGTTTGGATAAGACAGGAGATAATTTAATTTTAAAGTTTTATATAGAAAGTGTTAATGATAATTTTTTGCCTGGTGAGAATGAGAATTTGAAAAAGGCTATAAATTTATTAACTGAGATTGCCTTTAATCCAGAAATTCAAAATGGTAGTTTTGTTAAAGAATATGTAGATACTGAAAAAAATAATTTACAAATTTTAATTGATGCTCAAAAGGATGAAAAAGATAGTTATTCTTTGGAGAGATGTATCAATGTAATGTACGGGGATAATGGTTTTGGACTTAGTAAATTAGGATATGTAGAGGATTTCGAAAAGATAGATGAAAAGAATTTATATGAATATTTTTTAGAGTTATTAAGGACTGCTAAAATAGATATTTATATTTCGGGAGATTTTAATGAAGATGAAGTGCTAGAGCAAATTGAAAATATTGGTGTAATAAAGTCTATAAATAATAGAGAAGAAGATTTTACTAAAAATGATTTTGTGAAAGAAAAAAAAGAACAGGTAGAGAGTATAAATGAAGTATCAGAATCTATGGATGTAGCTCAAGGAAAGCTTGTTATAGGTGTAGATATTTTGCCAAATGATTTGGGCGACTATAGGTTTGTGGCTCTTATGTATAATACTATTTTAGGTGATGGAGCAAACTCAAAATTGTTCCAAAATGTGAGAGAAAAAGAGGGACTAGCTTATACTACGAAATCAAATTATGTTGTTCAGAAAAATAATATTTTTCTAAGATGTGGTATTGAAATTGAAAATTATGATAAAGCTGTATCTATTATAAAGGAACAGTTAGAGGAAATGAAAAAAGGAAATTTTACAGAGGAAGATATTGAAAGTGCAAAAAAATATATTATTTCAGGAATAAAAGCTATTGATTCTGAGCAAGATACAGGAATAATATATTTACTTGGAGAAGAGCTATCTCCATTTCCAGTTACACCAGAGGAGTATAGAGAAAAAATTGAGAGTATTACTAAAGAGGATATTGTGAATTTTGCTCAAAATATAAATATAAATACAATTTATTTTTTGAAATCATAAATTTGGAGGCAATATGCAGATTATAGAAGATAATTTAATAAAAGAGAAAGTTTATATAGAAAAGTTAGAAAATGGAATGACTTTAATGTGTATTCCTAAAAGGAAAGCTTTGAAAAAATATATGATTTGTGGAGTAAACTATGGTTCTATTGATTATAAATTTAAAGTTGATGATGAAACAATAGAAGTACCTGAAGGAGTAGCACATTACCTAGAACATAAGATGTTTGAACAAGAAAATGGAAGAAATAGTTTAGATGTATTATCTAGTTTAGGGGTAAATGCGAATGCATATACAACTAATGACCATACAGCATATTTATTTGAATGTACAGATAATTTTGATGAAGCATTAAATGAATTATTAGACTATGTACAAAATCCTTATTTTACAGATGAAAATGTAGAAAAAGAAAAAGGTATTATAAGACAAGAAATACAAATGTATGAAGATGAGCCAGATTGGAAATTGTATATGAATGCTATGAGAGCTTTATATAAAAATCATCCAATAAGAATTGATATAGCTGGAACTGTAGATAGTATATTAAAGATAGATAAAGATATTTTATATAAATGTTATGACAATTTTTATGTACCAGAAAATATGGCTATTGTAGTAGCAGGAGATTTTAATCCTGATGAAATTTTTGACAATATAAAGAGTAAATTAAAAGATTCTAAAAAAGTTATGAAAGCAAAAAAGATTGAAGAAATTGAACCAGAAGAAATCAATGTAGAAAAAATAGAAGACAAGATGGATATATCTACACCTATGTTTATTATAGGCTTTAAAGATAAAAATGATGGAAAAGAAAGAGTAAAAAGACATTTGGCAATTGAGATTTTATTGGAACTTGCAGTAGGTAGTAGTTCAGAATTATATAAAGAATTATATGAAAAAGGTCTAATTTATTCTGAATTTAGTACAAGTTACGAATTTTCTAGAAATTTTGCGCATTGTTTAATACAGGGACAAGCAAAAGATGTCGATACTGTAATTGCTAAAATAACAGAAAAAATAGATAAAATGATAGAAGAAGGTATAAATGAAGAAGAATTTGAAAGAATAAGAAGAAAAATTTATGGACTATATGTAAGGGACTTTGATAGTGTTCAAAATGTAGCAACTACCTTTATAACAAACTATTTTAAAGATATAAATCCTTTTGAGTATATAGAAGAATATCTCACAATTTCAAAGGAATATGTAGAAGGTGTAGGAAAAGAAATATTTGCAAAGAAAAATATGATATTGTCGATTATAAATCTTAAAGATTAACTAGAAAAATAGAATGTTTTGACGAATATTCTATAAAATTAAATTTAATTTATATAAAAAAGAAAAACTTGTCATACGAAAAATAGGACAATTTTTCTTTTTTTATTGACGAAAGTGTAATAATATGGTATTTTTTAGATGATAGAAAATAAAAAGAATTTCTATCAAGGCGCCAAAAAAAGGATAGTAATATCTAATCCAAATAAATTGTAGGAAAAATATTTTCTAAATTTAGAAAATATATGCTAAAAAATTGAAAATCAATTTTAGAATAAAACGTAGCATATATATTTTGTAAAAAAAGGAGAGACTGCCATGATAAATGAAAAAATTTGTGAGTTACGAGACGAATTAAACAAGAGTATTTCTGAAGGAAAAGATTACGAAATAATATATGAACTAAGTGTCAAACTAGATAAACTAATAGCTGAATATTATAAGGATATAGTAAAAGATTAAATATAAAAGAAGAAATTAAATCTAAAAAAGCCAATTTGATAAGAATTGGCTTTTTTAGATTTTAAAATTATTTTTTTCAGACATGTGAACGGCAATGTTTATTTAAGTTAAGAAAATATGCCCCAAAAAAAGCAAGTATAATAATTGATTTTTTTATAGCTTTGCTGTCGCAACTTTCAGATTAAAAAAGTATTTCGTAGGGGCGATTATCAATCGCCCATTCTTCGGTGCGACAGGCATGTCGTTTAGCTAATCGGTGAAAGTCCGTAGTGGAGGTATATATCGCTAACCACATAGAG
>CANQZP010000084.1 GCA_947628395.1 uncultured Clostridia bacterium | reverse complement strand
TGGCACTAGTACCAATTCCAGCCCCCTTAATTTGCTCCCTCAAAGCCTCATCCTCAATAAGCTTTCCAGCATTCTCCATAGCCAAAATAATAGACCCAGAATTATACCTACTAGGAGGAGAAGTCTCAGCATCCTTAATCTCATAATTTAAAACCTCAAGCTTACTCCCCTTTTTAAGACTATTTAACAAATTCGAAGCCTCAGACTTCTCATCATCCTTTTGATGAGACTTTATAATCTCTAAATACCCCTCTTTAACGCAAACCTTCTCACTACAAGAAAATTCCTCCTCATCAACTTTAATCTTTGCAGAAACCTTATTAAACTCTGCAGGAGGATAAAAAATACACAAAAATCTTTTTACAATAACTCTATAAATCTCCTTCTTTAAATCAGACAAAGAATTATAATTCTCTAAACCTTGACCAGTAGGAATAATAGCATAATGATCAGTTATCTTAGAATCATTAACATATTTAGATTTAAGAAGATTAGTCGAATACTTTTCCTCCTTCATCTTTTTTAAATACCCTTGAATTTCATCATCTTTAAAACCTACAGCCAAACCATTCAAATTCTTAGTAATAACCTTAGCAATTGCAGAAGACAAAACCCTCGCATCAGTTCTAGGATAAGTAACTAACTTTTTCTCATATAACTCCTGAATAATCTCCAAAGTCTCATCAGGCTTAATCTTAAACCTCTTAGTACACTCATTTTGAATTTCAGCAAGATTAAATAAAAGAGGCGCATTCTCCTTTTGTTTACTCTTTTTAATCTCAGAAACTATTGGCTCTTTCCCCTTTAAACTCAAAATAAACTCTTTTGCATCATCTTCCTTCTTGAAACCAGTCTCATTATAAAGCTTATTAGAATCCTTCATACAAGAGCCATCAGTAACCTTCCACTCAGCCTTAATATTATCCTCATCACTACCGAAAACGCCAACAATCTTAAAATACTTTGTCTTTACAAAATTCCTGATCTCCCTTTCTCTTGAAACAACCATCCCAAGAACACAAGTCATAACACGACCAACAGAAATACTAAGCCTATCCTCTCCGATCTGTTTTGCAGCCCTTCTTCCAAAAATAATCGACATAAGCCTAGAAAAATTAATACCAATCAAATAATCTTCCTTAGCCCTCAAATAAGCAGAATTACACAAACTATCATACTCAGATAAATCCTTAGCCTCACGAATTCCCTTTAAAATCTCCTCCTCAGTCTGTGAATCAATCCATACTCTCCTCTTATCTTTACCAGTCACACCAACTTGATTATCAACCAATCTATAAATATACTCTCCTTCTCTTCCAGAGTCAGTAGCAACATAAATTGTATCAACATCATCCCTTAATAATAAACCCTTAACAATATTAAATTGCTTCTCAACCTGAGGAATAACCTCATACTTAAACTCCTTAGGTAAAAAAGGAAGCGTATCCAACCTCCACAATTTTAAATTCTCATCATACTTTTCAGGATAAGACATAGTAACCAAATGACCAACACACCAAGTAATAATCCAATCCTCAGCCTCCAAAAAACCATCTTGCCTTTTAGTATTAATCTTAAGCGCCTTTGCAAACTCCATAGCAACAGAAGGCTTTTCAGTAATCAACAAATTCTTCGCCATATTCAACATTCCTTTACACTTCTTACGTAATATCACTATTATATATACTACAAAAAAATATTTCAATCAGAAAATAAAATTTTATTTTACTGTCTAAACCTTCAATAACAAAAATGTGCAAGGCGTAGGGGCGATTATTAATCGCCCGCTCTTCGAAGAAATCGCAAAATACATATCACAAGTTAAAACTTGGACAAATATATGTAGGGGCAGGCCTTGTGTCTGCCCTTTTATTCAATATAAATATAAATTTATTTTTTAATTTGAGAGCACCAAGGCTATGAAAAATCAATTATTCTATTGCTTGAACATATAAATTTCAGAAAATATACTTCTTTTTGTAAACAATTAGTACAATATTGATTGTAACCATTTTGTAACATTTTCTTAACAAATCTGTTATACCCTTTCACCAAAATACAAGATATAATAAATAATGATTACAAAGGAGAGAAAATGGGAATCAATTCACTATTAAAAAAAGAAGGAATAGAATCAATTGAAAAACTAGACACACTTAAGATAAATAAAATTGCAGCAAACATATCAGAAAAACTATGTAAAGCATTTCCAGAATTAGACCTAAATCAAAGCAAGTTATTCATAGCCATCTCAAGACTAGACATGTACACAGCAAAATTTCCAAAAGACTTATCATGCGCAAAATACGTATATGGAAATAACTCAATATACTTTAGTAAAGACATCAACTTTGATGATATAAACGCTTTAGCAATACATGAGTGTCTACACTTCCTACAAGAAACAAAAGATTCAAAAGGAAAACTAATAAAACTAGGGCTATACAACTTATCAGCACAAACAGGATTAGGCTTAAACGAAGCAGCAGTTCAATACATGGCATCAATAGCAAGCAAAAGAAATCCAGACTCAGTAACATATTACGGAATGACATTTAACTCAATAAGCCCAGACTACTACCCACTAGAATGTGCCCTTCTTAATCAAATAATTTACTTTACAGGATCATACCCATTATATACAAGCACAATAAATAGTAACGACATATTTGAAAAAACATTTATAAACCTAGTTGGAAAAGAATTCTTTTATATAATACAAGACAATTTTGATAAATTACTACTATTAGAAGACGACATCACATACATGTCAACAAAATTATCACAAACAGAAGCTGATATAGGAAAAATTAGACAAGTTCAAGATAAAATATCAAACAAAAAAAATGAAATCACAAACTTATTCTTAAAAATGCAAAACCTAATAATGGAAAAATTCTTCCAAAGTGAATTTAGAAAAGTAGAAACTGAAGAAAACCTAAAAAAATTTCAAGAAAAACTATATAACTACAAAAGCCTATTAGTATTAACAGAAGGAGATACATTCTATAATAATTTCTATTGTCACATGATGAAAAACATTGACTTTAAGAAAAATCAATTAACTGAATATGGACAAATAATAGATATTCCAAAAGAACAAAAAAGTCTAATAACATTAGAAAGAACAAAATCAAGCTTTTTCAAAATAAGCGAACTATTCAGAACAATTAAAAACTTTATATTTGGAAAACAATAAACAAATTCTTGTTATGTAAGGGTGGACCTCTAAGTCCACCCTTTTTTATTGTATAGGAAAAATCGACTTTTTAGCTTGACATAATATGAGATTTTTCCGTATACAACAAGGTTAAGTTACCTTGATTCGTCCGAGCGAAGCGAGTGACATGTGGCGAAGCCACTTTTCTTATATCATTATCCTATCCAACAAAACGGGCGATTGATAATCGCCTTACGCCTTGTAGCAATACATCGTCTTCATGTCTTCTCCATTACACGTAGGGGCGACTAGTAGTCGCCCGTCACTACGAAGACTAACCATATATACACCTGTATTAAATTTTTATAACTATATTTCTTTATTTTTTTCCTCTAAAACTTTTTGATCTATATATGTATAATTCAAAGAATTATCTTTACTAATTATTGTTTTTCCTAATTTTTTCTCTAAATTATCCCTTGCCGTCTTTGCAACTTCTCCTCCTGCCCTTGCAACTTTCTTATTTTCTTTTAAGCCAAGTGGTCTATGTTCTTTAGCTAGTTCCCTTGTGGCTATTTCACCTAAATCAGTCAATACTACCTCTACATCAGACATATTATCCCTTAAAGATTCTTTCCTAATTCCTTTATATTTTTTGTATTCTGATGCCTTCATACCCGACCAAGCTTTATATATTTCATTTGTTAACAATGCAAATTCATAATTATCTTTAATTCCATTTTCTTTCCATACATCAGTTAATTTATTTCTATCCAATATTCCTTTTAGCCTTGCTTCAATCCACTTATCAGAATAACCTCGATTCCTATAATAATCAATCGCTCTTTTTATTGCAATTTCAGGATCAAATACTTCATCAATTCTTTCTTTTCCCATTTGAGCTAACCACATTTTAAATGGCTCTGCCTTACTACTTGGTATTGATTCAATAAGACGTAATATCCCTTGTGTATCTAAAACATCTGCATTTCTCATTTTTCCATCTTTTGATTTGAATTTGAAAGTGTCACAATTTGTGACGGTTTCACTTCCTTCTTTAATCATTCTATATTTTAGATTTCTCCAATAATGCGATGGATTAGGACTATCTGTTAACGCTTTTATTACATCAGTAATATTAAAATAATATTCTTCCTTATCAGCATTCCAAATACTTCGTATTTCATATCCTTCAAAAAGATTTGATATAATTTTTAATTTGTTATTTTCCATTAAACATCCCTCCTCGTATAATTATTTTAATATCTTTGGCGAACATTTGTATTGTATCATCTTTTAATTTCAAAATCAACAATTTTACAAAAAAATATTAATTTTTTCATACAGAGGAACACAAAAAAAACAGAACTACAAACAGGGGAATAGCAATATCTATTTGAGTTAAGAAGCTGTTCTAAAAAAAGCAGTATCATAATTGATTTTTAAATAGCCGCGTAAGCGACCAAACGAGACCGTAGGTCGAGTGCGATATGGAGCAAATTACATATAAAAAATGCTTTTCGTAATTTGCGACAGCAAGGCTATGAAAAATCAATTATGATACTGCTTTAATGAATAAAAAAATCTTCTTAACTCAAATAGATATTGCCATCCCCATGTTTGAAACTCCTTTCCCACATTAATCCTCAACTTCAAAGCACTCCCCAT
>CANQZP010000083.1 GCA_947628395.1 uncultured Clostridia bacterium | reverse complement strand
ATTGATTTTTAAATAGCTGCGCAGCGACCAAACGAGACCGGTAGGTCGAGTGCGATTGAAGCAACTTACAGATATTTTTGTATTTCGCTTTTTCTTCGAAGGGCGGGCGATTGATAATCGCCCCTACGAAATACTTTTAAATCTGAAAGTTGCGACAGCAAAGCTATGAAAAATCAATTATTATACTAGCTTTAATAAATTAAAGATATTTTTCTTAACTTAAATAGACATTGGTAGGGACGGAGATTTTTTAAAATCTCCGTCCCATTGTCTTAAATTTAATTAGCAACCGCATCCTCTGTTGTTACCACAACAACAAAAGATTATGATTAAAAGGATTATTATCCATAAGCAGTCATCACCAAATCCGCAACCACAACCTCTATTTTCTGGCATTATTGTTTCCCCCCTTTTAAGTATCAGAACATTTTGTTCTTCCTTTTTTCAAATCCTTAGTATGTTATATATTATTCTTAATTAAAAAAAAGTGTTACAGCAATAAAATTAAAAGTTTAAGAAAGGGCTATACAAATTATTTTTATTAGTGATATAATACTAAAAAGTAGTAATTAGTTGGAGGATTATAGATGGGAGATATAGTTTTATTAGACGATTTAACAATTAATAAAATAGCGGCAGGTGAGGTTATTGAAAGACCTGCATCAGTGGTTAAAGAAATGGTTGAGAATTCTATTGATGCTGGTGCTGATAAGATAACTGTAGAAATAAAAAGTGGTGGGATTTCTTTTATACGTGTTTCTGATAATGGTAAAGGTATTAATCCTGATGATATGCAGATTGCTTTTGAAAGACATGCTACTAGTAAGATTAGAAATGCAGATGATATTTTGAATATTAAGTCTATGGGGTTTAGAGGTGAGGCTTTAGCTAGTATTGCTGCTGTTGCAAATGTTGAAATGATTTCTAGGACGCAGAATAATGATGAAGGAAATAAGATTATTGTAGAGGGTGGAAATGTTTTAGAGGAAAGTGTTGTTGGTGCTCCTGTTGGTACTACAATTACTGTAAAAAATCTTTTCTATAATACACCAGTTCGTTATAAATTCTTGAAAAAGGATTATACAGAGTCTGGTTATATTGAAGATACTATAACAAGACTTGCTTTAGTAAATAAAAATATTGCTTTTAAACTTATAAATTCAGGTAAGACTGTAATTCAAACTTCTGGAACAGGAAATAACAAAGATATTATTTATAATATTTATGGTAAAGATGTTGCTTCAGCTGTGATTGATACTAATTATGAATATGAAGGCATAAAGGTTTCAGGGGTTGTTGGAAAACCTGAAATTGCAAGGGGAAATAGAAGTCATCAAATATTTTTTGTAAATAATCGTTATATAAAAGATAAAACTTTGAATGCTGCTGCAGAGCAAGCTTTTAAAGGTATGATTCCAATTAATAAGTATGGATTTTTAATTCTTAATATTGATATTAGTCCAGAACTTGTTGATGTTAATGTTCATCCTGCTAAATTGGAAGTAAGGTTTGAAGATGAAAATACAGTATTTAAGGCTGTATATAATGCTATAAAAACAGCATTATCTAATGGGGAATTAGTTGAAAATGCAATAAAAGATGAAAAGGATATAAAAGAGAAGGTTAAAGAGGCAAATAATAATTTAATTGAGGAAATTTACAAATTTAGAGAAGGACTTAAAGAAATTGGAGTTGCTGAAACACCTTCTACATATCAAATTACTGATTTGGTTCCAAAACAGAAAGCAGAACTTGCAATTCCATCAGAAGAACAAGTTGATAAAATGACAGAGGAACTTATTAAACAAAGAGAGAGTAAAGAAATTTTAGATGAAGCTATAAAAAATACTAGGGTAGAAATTCCAAATGAGAAACAAGAAGATAATACTGATATTGTGAAAAATGAAAATCTTGAAGATTTTGATGACATGTATAAAAAGTTTTTTGGAACTGATATAAAAGATACTAAAACTTCTGAAGAAGATCAAAAGGAAGATGAAGCTACAGAAGTACAAGAGGAAAAACCTATAGAAAAAAATGAAATAAAAGAAGAAAAAGTTGAAGAAATTCAAGAAGATAAAAAATTAGAGAAAGATGGAGTTTATTCTGAAAGTCACGAAAATGATACTATAGAAGAATTTAGAAATATGAAAAATAATAATTATAAGTTTGTTGGAATTATTTTCTCTACTTATATTATTGTTGAGATTGAAAATGAGATGTATATTATTGATCAACATGCTGCTCACGAAAGAATTAGATATGAAGAAGTAAAGAGAAATTACTATAATACTACAAATAAAGATTGCCAACTTATGCTTTTACCTGATATTATAACGCTTACTCATAAAGAAGTAGAAACTATTAAAGAGAATGTAGAAATGTTTGAAAAAGCTGGTTTCGATTTGGAAGCTTTCGGAGAAAATACTATTAAATTAAATGGTGTTCCTAGTGCTTGTATGGATTTAGATACTAAAGAACTTTTTATAGAATTGTTAGATGAAATTGGCGAATATTCTAGAACTGCTAGACAAGAGAAAGAGGATAGATTTTTAGCTACTATTGCTTGTAAATCTGCTGTTAAAGCGAAAATGCACTTAGAAAAAGAGGAGGTTTATGAACTTATGAATGAACTTTTAAAACTTCCTAATCCTTTTACTTGTCCTCATGGTAGACCTACTGCAATAAAGATGTCAAAATATGATTTAGAGAAGAATTTTAGAAGAGTTATGTAGGTTGAAGGGAAGAATGAAAAAATGAATAAAGTTATTGTAATTGCTGGCCCTACTGCTTCTGGTAAAACCTCTTTAGGTGTTTTACTTGCGAAAACTATTAATGGTGAAGTTGTTTCTTGTGATTCTATGCAGATTTATAAAGATATGAATATTGGTACTGCTAAGCCTACAGTTCAAGAAATGGATGGGATTGAACATTATTTAATAGATTTTGTTTCGCCTGATAAAAGGTATAGTGTAGCAGATTTCAAAAAAGATGCAGAAAATGCTATAAGTAAAATATTAGAAAAAGGAAAAGTTCCGATTTTAGTTGGTGGAACAGGTCTTTATATTGATTCTTTGATTTATGGAATTGAGTATCCTGAGATTGAATATGACGAAGATTATAGAAATGAATTAATTAAAATTTCTGAAACAGAAGATGGTTTAAAAAGTTTATATGATATGGCAAAAAATATTGATAGAGAGGCTTTAGAGAAAATTAGTCCAAATGATAGAAAAAGGATTATTAGAGTTTTGGAAATATATCATGCTACTGGAAAAACTAAAACAGAAATTGAGATAAAATCAAAGGAAAAGGGCCCTAAGTATGATTATAGGATTTTTGCAATATCGATGGATAGAGAAAAGTTATATCAAAGAATTGATAAAAGAGTTGATATTATGATTGAGAATGGATTAGTTCAAGAGGTAGAAAATTTACTTTCAAAGTATGATTCTTTTCCAACTGCAATGCAAGGACTTGGATATAAAGAGGTTGTAGAATACTTAAATGGAAATTTTTCAAAAGAGGATATGATTGAGAAAATAAAAATGGAAACTAGAAGGTATGCTAAAAGGCAACTTACTTGGTTTAGAAAAAATAAGAGTACTATATGGTTAGATGGTTTGGAAGAAGGAAAAAAGAATGTTGATATTATTTTAGATAATTTTCAGAAAGGATAATTTCTAGTGGTGAAAAAAAATAAAAAGATAAATTATAAATTTGTAATTATTAAAATTATAGTAGCTATTTTGATAATTGTATTTGCTTTTTATTTCTTTAAAAATATTATTGATTTAATAAAAGGCTCAACAGATATTTTTGTGGTTGAAGAGGGAAAATTATCATTAGATGAAACTAGAGATGCTTATATTATCAGAAACGAGACTGTTTTAAAAGGAAATAATTATAAAAATGGTATGGAAAAAAATATAAGTGAAGGAAAAAAAGTTGCTAAAGGAGATACAATTTTTAGATATTATGCAGCTGGAAATGCTGAGATTAGAACTAAAATTGATGAAATTACTAAACAGATTGAAGAAGCTCAAAAGAAAGAAAAAGTTATTTCTACAAGTGATATAAATAATTTAAAAGCAGACATAAAAAGTATGGTGGAAGAGACTTATGCCAGTAATGATATGGAAAAAATAGAAAAAAATAAAAAGCAGATA
This sequence comes from uncultured Clostridia bacterium, assembly GCA_947628395.1. Taxonomy (GTDB): domain Bacteria; phylum Bacillota; class Clostridia; order TANB77; family CAG-508; genus UMGS1994. Next base: position 916 of record CANQZP010000083.1, on the reverse strand, counting down.
GATGAATATACTAGTAAAATTTCTGATATTGTTGGTCAAAATAGTCCAGATGGTTCATATTTAAAAAGTCTAATTGATGAAAGAAATAAATATTATGAAAAGCTTACTGCAGGAGCAGAAGAGATTAAAGCTGAAAGTAGTGGAACTATTTCTTATAGAATTGATGAATTAGAGGATGTTTTTTCATCGGATAATTTTGATTATTTAAGTAAAGATTTTTTAAATAAGTTAAATTTAAAGACTGGTGAACTTATTAAAAGCAGTGAAGAAACTGGAAAAATCATAAATGATTTTGATTGTTATTTGGCTGTGATTATGAACAGTGATGCTGCTAAAAATGCTAAAATAGGTGATAAGGTCAAAATTGATATAGGTTCTGATGAAATTGTAGATGCAAAAATTACTTATATTAAGGAAGACGGGGAAGATAGAATTATAGTTTTTAATGTTAATACTTTAACAGAAAAATTAATCAATTATAGAAAAATTTCTGCTAATATAATTTGGTGGGAATATACAGGAATTAAAGTTCCTAATTCAGCTATAATTCATGAAGGTGATTTGTGTTATGTAAAAAGAAATAGAGCTGGATATAATACAAAAGTTTTAGTAAAGGTTTTAAAGAGTAATGATTCTTATTCTTTAGTTGATAATTATTCAACTGAAGAATTAAAGGAATTGGGGTATTCTACTGATGATATAGTAAATATGTATAGTATCAAGGTGTATGATAAAATACAGATAAACAAAAAATAAATATTACAATTATATTACAAATATATTATTTTTAAAAAACAATATAAAAATAACTTGACAATATAAAAAAAAAGATGGATACTATCTCAACTTAAACACTTTTAAAAGAGTAAAAACTCTCAATCCTTTAATTGTCAAAGGATTTGAGAGTTTATTGTTT
>CANQZP010000082.1 GCA_947628395.1 uncultured Clostridia bacterium | reverse complement strand
AAATTGACAAAATTTTAAGCCTATATTTCAAGACTTACAGACGATATTTTTATTAAGTTAATGTCAAACTACGGAGAAGTTTAATAAAAAATTCTTTACGGTTTTTTCTTTAATATTATTCTTATTAGGTTTTATATATTTTTATCCTGTTTATTCAGGTATGAAAGTAAGTCAAAAATATATAGATCAAACAAAATGGTTTGATTCGTGGATATACTAAAATTTAATAAAATTATTTGTTATGATTTTGAAAAGAAAATATAATAAAAATGATAAAAACGTTAGATGCTTTAAATTTATCGTATCTGATGTTTTTTTATTTTTATCATAAATTGACAAAATATGAAGTAAAAAGTAATATTATAATAGAATTATTAGATTGGAGAGGTATTTTTTATGGCTAAAAAAGAGAAGGGAATATTTAATAAAATAAAATTAGGATTAAAGAAGTTTTTATTTGCAATTGGAGTTATTTCAACAACAACTAGTGCTTTACCTCCAGCTGAAGTAAAAGCGGAAATACCAATTGAAACAAATGCAAATAATATTGTAGAAAAAAAGGATTTTAATAAATATTCAGATAGAGCAATATTAATAAATAATGTATTAGAAAAATATAATTCAGAAGATGGAATTGGATATAAAGAATCAGAGGAAATTTCTGCAAATTTATTAGGTATGAATGAAATATTAAGAGATGTTGAAGAACTTATAAAAAATGATTATAATAATGGAATTGTCGTAGGAGACTATGCAACTCCACAAGAATGTATGGAAGCCCTTAAAGATATTTTAGTTATTTCTAATTCAAAGTGGAGATGTCCTGATGAATTTAATAAATACCTTCAAAATGAGCAAATAGTACAAAAAATTAAAGAAAAGAGCGATGTTAGATTACCAGATAATAAAATATCAAATTTAGTAAATGAAAATGATTTTAATTCATTATTAAAAATAATTTATTCAAGTAAAAATGATAATATTATAGATACTTTAAAAGAAAATATTACAGATTTTGGCGAAAGAGCAGAATTTTTAAAAAATATATCTAGGTATGATGAAACCAATACGAAACAAGCTTTTAAATCACCAGAAGAAGTATTTGAATTTATTGAAAAATACAATATAAAGATGGATTTATATGATTTTGAAACAACATATAATTCTATACTACCAGAAGATACTGATAAAATAAATCAATTAAATCTTATACACGATATTTTTGTTGCAGATCAAACTAAATATAATTCCATAAGGGCTTTAAAAGAAAATCCTGAAAGAGCAAAAAGGATGGGATTATATGAAAAAGTTAATGATTTTTATAATAAATTTGAAAAAAAGCCATATTTAATAGAAAAATATGAAGGTTTTGTTTTTTTTGATAATAATTTACAATCTTTTGATTGCTATAAAGTGGATCAAGATTCTAAAGATGAATTTTTTGAAGAATTTCTTGAGTGGTCAGATAGTGTTAAAGCTGTTAATGCAGAAAAAGAAATAAAGCAAAATTTTACCGGGACTATAGAAGAATTAAGAAATTTACCAATTTATAAATCTTTGGTTGAAAAAATAAATGATCCTAATATAAGTGATGTAGATAAAAAAGAAAATATAATACTTCTTAATATAATAGAAAAAGGTTTTCCTAATGAAGAAAATGTAAAAGGAAATTTGGATAAGTTTAATTTTTCTGAAACTGATATACAAAAAGAGCGTATAGAATATCTAGAAAATTTAAGTGTTATTACTCCAGGAGAAGCATATTTTATAGATATGATAAGAGATTATAGTGATGGACGTAGAGCAGAATTACAGGAATACCTTAAGACCAATAAAGGTGTAATGGCCTTTGTTCGTAGTGATAATACTGGACGTATAACTATGTGTGTGAGTAATAAAACTGCTATAGATAGAGCAATGGAATCTCCACATGCTTTTAAATGGGAAAATTATAATGATAGAGCAAATAAAGATTTAAAATGGGAAGATTTTGTGTATGATGATCTTATGCTTGTTGTTCATGAAGCTACTCATGGATCTCAAAAAATGTTAGATAAGGAAGAAGGTACTGATATATTTTTTGACAATGGTATAGAAAGTCTGTTCATAAAAGAAGGATATGCTGAATATAATGCATCGGTGATAAATGATAAACATGAAGGAAATGAAAAAATGAGATCAGGAACATACGAAATTGCAACAAATGTTGTTACTATATTAAGTGATTTAATTGGTGAAGATGCAATTAAACGAATTGCAAATTCAGAAACTACATTATATGATGAGTTAAGAAAAAAAGAAGATATTTATGGAAAAGATAATGTAGATAATATATATGCAGATATATGTACCTTATATCAGTTTAGTACTGTGATTGGTCTTCAAAAATTGTATTATGAAAATCAATTTCAAGAATACTTAAAAGAACAAGATTTGAAATTAGATTCTATAAGAACAAATGGATTAAATGGTCATGGTATGAATTCAGAAGAATTAAGACGTAGAAGAAAAATTAATGATTATTTAAAAAGGTATGATTCAGATATAAAGATTAATAAAGAATATATGCATAATGAAGCTATAGAAACAATTTCTAAGGTGTTGGAAATAAATGAATTATCTGAAGAAGATAAAGAAAATGCTATAAAAGAGGTAGAATGTCAATATCAATCTCAACAATATTTATCTTATTTATCAGAAGATTATGTAAATGCAAAAATAGAAGAATTGAAAAAAATGTCTCCAGAAGATGCTCTAAAAGAATGGGGAACAACAATACCAGCTTGTATAATTAAATATTATAATCCTAGTAAATTTGCAGATAAAGAAGAACTTAGTGAAATGACAAATGGAGCATATGATGAGTTAAATCGAATGATGGCTAAAAAATTAAATTTGAGTTTGGGTGAATTATCTAAAAAAATGGGAAAATACGAAAATAATGAAAAAAATAATGAAGAAGAAAATGAAATATAGAAAAATATAGAGAGTATATAAAGTTATATACTCTCTATATTTTTATCTAGCAAGCCATCCACCATCTACTGCTAATGTATGACCATTTACGTAGTCTGATGCTTTTGAGGATAAGAATATTACGCTTCCTGATAAATCATTTGGTGTTCCCCAACGACCAGCAGGTATTCTATCTAAAATTTCTTTGCTTCTTTTTTCATCATCTCTTAATTGAGCTGTATTGTCTGTAGCCATATATCCGGGAGCAATTGCATTTACATTTATATTATATTTTGCAAGTTCATTTGCCAAAGCTTTAGTAAGTCCCATTACTGCACTTTTACTAGCAGTATAAGCAGGAACTCTAATTCCACCTTGGAAAGAAAGCATTGATGCTATATTTATAATTTTTCCGCCAGAATTTTGTTTGATAAATTGTTTAGAAACTGCTTGAGATAAGAAAAACAATGTTCTTAAATTTAGATTTATTGTATCATCCCAATCTTTCTCAGAATAATTAATTGCGTCTTCGCGTCTTATCATTCCAGCATTATTTACTAATATATCAATAGAACCAAAATTAGTAATAGCTGTATTTATTATTTCATCAATTTTTTCTACAGATGTTAAGTCAGCTTTTACTTCTATAAATTTTTTATTTTCCTTTTCTACCAATTTTTGTGTTTCACTCATAGAGCCTTGGCTAACACCTACTATGTTTGCACCAGCAGAGGCAAGAGCAGCACACATTTGCTGACCAAGTCCACGACTTGCTCCTGTTACTATAGCAACTTTTCCATCTAAATTAAATAAATCTAACATATTTAACACTCCTTATTTTAAATCTTTCATATCAATCATATCCATATCAGAAAATGTTTGATTTTCACCAACCATACCCCAAATAAATGAATAATTTTTTGTACCACAACCAGAATGAATTGACCAACTAGGGGAGATAACCATTTCTTCATTTCCGACTATTATATGTCTTGTTTCATCCGCTTCTCCCATAAAATGAAATACTTTTGAATTATCATCTAAATCAAAATAAAAATAGACTTCCATTCTTCTATCATGTGTATGACAAGGCATAGTATTCCAAACATTTCCTGGTTCTAAAACAGTAAGTCCCATTAATAATTGACAACTTTTACAAACATTTGGATGAATATATTGATAAATTACTCTTTTATTACAATCATTGTCATTTCCTTGAGGTAGAGGATTGGCATCTTTTATATTTATTTTTACGGTTTCATAAGTCTTGTGTGCAGGTGCACTATTAAAATAGAATTTAGCTGGATTATCTTTATTATCACTTTTAAATTTTATATCTTTAGTTCCCATACCAATATATATTCCATCTCTTGATTCCATTTTGTAAGTTATTCCATCTAATGTAATTGTACCAGGACCTCCAATATTTATAACTCCCATTTCACGTCTTTCTAAAAAGTATTCTGTTCCTAATTCTTTAGTAGCAGATATACTTATTTCTTTTTCATAAGGCATTGCGCTTCCTATTATTATTCTGTCAACATGACTATAGCACATGTTGATTTCATCTTTTTGAAATAAGTTTTGTATTAAAAAATGTTTTCTTAATTCCTCAGTTGTATATTTTTTAACATCTTCAGGATTCCATGAATATCTTATTTCCATTAATATTTACCTCCTAAATTTTTTTTAATTGTATCATAGAATAAAAAAATAGACAATAAAAAAATAAATTGAGTTTTTTCAGACAGAGGGGACGGAGTTTTTGTCTAATAATTTTTTTTAAATCTTAGACAAATAACTCCGTCCCCCTGTCTAAAAAATCTTTTTACTAAATATAATACTCAAAAGTTACATAATATTCATATTATATTATATAGCATAATGAAGGGAGGGAATATGTAATTTGGAGCTTAAGGGAATAAAAATAGGTTTTGTACTTACAGGTTCTTTTTGTACTTTTAAAAAGGTTATTCCTAAAATGAAAGAATTGATAAAAAGGGAAGCGGAAGTTGTTCCTATTATGTCTTATAATGCATATAATTTGGATACTAAGTTTGGTAAGGCAGAGGATTTTATAAATGAAATTGAGAGTGTAACTGGTAAAGAGATAATTCATACGATTCAGGATGCTGAGCCAATTGGTCCAAAAAGAATGACTGATATTATGGTTATTGCTCCTGCAAGTGGTAATACTATGGCTAAACTTGCAAATGATATAATAGATACTCCGGCTGTTATGGCTGCTAAGTCGCATTTGAGAAATTGTAGGCCTCTTGTTATTGCGCCTTCTACTAATAATGGGCTTACTGGT
>CANQZP010000081.1 GCA_947628395.1 uncultured Clostridia bacterium | reverse complement strand
CCGGAGACAAAGAAGGCTTTGATCTATTATCAAATAAAGGATACAAATATTCATAAAGCTCCTTCTTAGAAGCCAGTTGATAACCATCATCAAGCTTTACAATCTCAATCCCCCTATTCTTTTCACCATATTTCATTTGCATATTACCAATTAAACTCTCTACATCATCAGGACTAAGCTCTAAACTTGCACAAATCTCAGACACCTTCAAAGGTCTACCAACAGCAAAAAGCATAGCCTCAATAATAGCCTCTTTTTCTTCAATTTCCATAACAAAATCTCCTTTACTTAAGCAATATTATTATCCCATCAAAACAAAAAAGTGTCAATATTTATTTCTGAATACAAAATACCAATATTTTAAGTTTACATATAATTTTATTAAAAACACTTGATTTTTTTCATAATTTATGCTATACTAAAATTGCGCTTTAAAAATAACTAGAAGTTATACATGAAAAGAGGTTTATAAAAAATGGAATATACAAACAAAGAATCTTTTATAAAAAGATTTTTTAATAAAATAAAAAATTCAACTTTAGGTTCAATATTCAGTTCTAAAGTAGATATACCTTCAGATGATGAACTAGAAAATATAGTTTCATCTACAGGTATTTCTGTTGCTGAAGCTCAAAATTTAGAAAATGAATTTAAAAAAGCAAAAAATAATTTACATTCTAAAGAAATAAATTATGAAAGTACAGATAAATTTAGAGTAAAAGGAATAAATCCTAAAGCACCAGTTACAGAAGAACCAAATTTAGACGGACATAACATTGAAAGAGAAAGATAATTACATATATTGGGCGATTAAAATCGCCCATTTTTTTTTCCAATCACCTTTTTACAAATCATCCTCTTTAGGCTGTAGGGGCGGGCCTTGCGTCCGCCCGCTTCTTCCAAGAAATCGCTATATACATGTATTAATATATCAAAAAAGTAGCTTCAAAAAGCTACTTTTTTTGTTCCTTAAACACAAAATATTTACTAATAAAATAATTATTAAAAGTCGTACTAACATTAGAAATAATCTTCGATACAATATCACTAAACCCAAAAACTTCCTTACACAAACACAAAACCAATGTATCAATAAATAAAGAACTTAGCCTTACAAAATAAAATAAAACAAGCTCTTTAAAAACTTCCCTCTTTCTATCAGACCTTTTCTGAAAAACAATTACCTTATTCAAAACAAAAGTAATCAAAATACTTATAATCCAAGAAAGTATATTACTAAGAACGTACATATCTTTAAAAATTTTCACAAACATCATAAAAGATACAACATTAACAACAGTAGTAACAATACTTACAGCAATGTATTTTTCGAACCTTTTGTATTTTATAAAAAAATCTTTTACCATAACCTTACCTATTTAACATACTTCCAAATTGTAAATGCTATAATTATAAACACACCTAAAACAGCAAGAACTGTCTTAGCTATAGAATCCGGTTTTTTAACCTTAATTCTTACAACATACAAAATACCCGTAATAAATAACATACCAAGCATAATATATTCAGAAAAAGGAACACCAGTAAGTCTAAAAGCAATATAAAAAATAGGATAAATTATAGTAATAGCAGTAATTGGAATACCTATAAAACAACTCTTATCTGTATCATTTTTTTGAGCAAGCATATTAAAATAAGCTAATCTAATCAAGCCACAAAGAACATAAAATACAAAAACAGGATAAAACCAAAGCTTATTACCACAATCACAAACAGTAATAATAACAGGTAAAACCCCAAAAGCCATAACATCAGATAAAGAATCTAATTCCTCACCATAAGTCGTCTGATCCTTTGTATTTTCTCTTCTTCTAGCCAAAACTCCATCAAAAGCATCACAAATACCACTTAAAATCAAACATGAAACAGCTGTAATTATATGATTATTGATTGCAAAAATCATTCCAATAATAGCAGAAATTGTACTAGCCATTGTAACAAAATCGCAACCCCTATAAAAACCAATTATTTTTTTATTCATTTTTACCTTCATTCCCCTATTAACATTTCCTACATTTTATTACATTTTTTTAATATTGTAAAGACATGTTTAAAATTTTTAACATTGCAAAAATTTAAAGAAAGCAACAACAATGTCTATTTAATTTAATAGAATAAAAAAAAAGCAATATAATAATTGATTTTTTATAGCTTTGCTGTCGCAACTTTCAGATTAAAAGTATTTCGTAGGGGCGATTATTAATCGCCCGGGCTTCGAAGAAAATGCGAAATACAAAAATATCTGTAAGTTGCTTCAATCGCACTCGACCTACCGGCCTCGTTTGGTCTGCTTAAGCAGCTATTTAAAAATCAATTATTATATTTGCTTTTTCATAGTTATTTTTCTTAACCTAAATAAACATTTTTGAGAAAGATTTTTCCCCTAATCCTTATTATCAATAAAATACCTATATTGAACCTTCTTCTTATCATCTAAAACATTCTTTTCTTCCTCAGAAATATCAGAAATACTCGTAGACTCACCATCTTTATAAACAACATTCCTATTATAAACAGGTAAAACCTCTCTTACACTATTAATATATTTAAAATAATCAGATTCCTCTATTCCCAAATTATCTAATAAATAAGCCCCAACATAACTTGCATTCATCATTTTGGTATCTTCATCCTTCTCAATATCAAAATTAGAAATCATAACACATTGAGTAGTATGTTTTCTTATCTCATCTAAATTACTATCACCAGTATTAAAATAAGAAGCAACATCAACAATATTTTCACTATCAATATTTAATAAATAAGGTAAATGATCTCCGAAAAATACAACTACAGTAGGCTCATCTAAATTTTGAATCTCATCATACAACCTACCAAGCTCCTTATCAGCATCATAAACACCTTGTGCATAACACCTAGCAACATCATTGAAATTTTGAGACATTGAACTCTTTACTATATCAATATCATAATCAGGATAACGATACTTACTATAAGGCATATGATTTTGAGCAGTTGTTACAAATAAAAACTTTTTCTCATCTGATTTTTGCTTTAACTCATCTAAAATCACATCCATCATATAACTATCAGCAATATTACCTTTTTTAACTGGATCTTTCAAATCATCTTCATAAATAGCATCATCAGCCCCCATCAACTTAAATACCTTTTCACTATTATATGATGACCTACCCCAAGAACTAATATATTTTGTATAATATCCAGCATTATTAAATTCCTTTATTAAATTAGGCATTCTAGTTGATCTACTATTATTCTTATAAAGTTGTAAATAAGGAATATATCCATTATTAAAGAAATTTATACTAGCACCAGTCAAGACCTCAAACTCAACATTTACACTAGCACCACCATAAGAAGGTGATAACATATCAAAAGAAATACACCTATTAGTTTGTTCTAACCTTTTTATATTTTCTGTTAAATCCTTATTAAATTCAAACTCATCAAGTTTAGAAATATCCCAAAAAGACTCAGATAAGATAAATACAACATTAGGTTCTCCCCAATTCTTATCATTTTCCTCATAATCTTTTTCCACAATTTTAGTAGCTTCCTCCTTATTATAATTATCAGGAGGCATAGTATAATCTGACAAGAAACTATAATACAACCCTTGAATCCATCCATATTCAAAATAAACTGCAGTATTAGTAGTATTTCTACTAAAATCTTTTTTCTTATCATCATCAAAAATACCATTAACCAAAAATAACCTTAAAAACTTAGGTGGAAACGCAAGCATAACAAATATAACTATAAATGCTAAAATATGAATTCCTCTTTTTTTATTATCCTCATATTTAATTTTAATCTTACCCTCAAACCAAATAAAAAATACAAATAAAAATATAGAAACAACACTTTTAATAATAGTTCTATTCATCCAGTCGCCCTTTAAAGTATCCATTACATTAACCATCATATCTGTATTGTCACCATTTAAAAAATTAACATCAGATATTTTTACAGGCTCACCCATTATATGATATTTAAAATCATTTACTGGCAGTACAATCATAAAAAATAAAAACATTATAATCATAGCTTTTCTACTACTATTTGTAATCGAAATAAGTAATGCATTTATAACCCCTATTATAAGCCATGTAAGTAAAAAAGCCTTTGGAGCTCTATATAAAGTATTCCCCAAATTATATATCAATAAATGATCATTTATTTTATTCAATTTAAAATAAATATCAGCAAATAATACAACTAAAAAAGGAAAAACAACATAATTAAATATCATTTTAAATTTTTTAGAACTGATAACATTTTTTACTTTATCTCTTATTTTTTCAAATCTGTTTCTCACACTCGGTAAATTTTCCATTTATTCTTCCTCCTGTATACCAATTAAATCATAACCATTTACATCTATTATTTTAACACCAATAAACTTATCAATCAAGTCAGTATCTTTTTCTTTTTTTACTAAAATAAATCCATCTGTATCAGGAGCTTCCATATAACTTCTTCCAACATAAAATTTATCATCAGCTGTAACACTTTCAATAAGAACCTTAAACTTTTTATTTTTCTTTTCTAAAAGATTTTCTATTGCAATTTTCTGTTGAAGCTCCATAATTTTCTTATACCTACTTTGTTTTGTTCTATAATGAATCTGATTTTTTAACTTAGCAGCTGGCGTTCCATCTTCTTTAGAATATTCAAAAGTTCCTAGATGTTCAAACTTAGCTTTTTTTACAAAATTAAATAACTTTTCAAAATCTTCTTCAGTTTCATCTGGAAATCCTACAATAAGACTTGTCCTAATTATAGCATCAGGAATTTTACTCCTTATTTTAAATAACAATTCATCAATTTGACTACTTGTACTCTTCCTATTCATTCTTTTTAGAACTCTGTCAGAAAAATGCTGAATAGGAATATCAAAATAATTACAAATCTTATCTTGTGACTTAACAGTATCAATCAATTCATCAGTTATAGATTCAGGATAAGCATATAAAAATCTAATCCATTCTATACCATCAATCTCACAAATCTTATTTAAAAGTTCTGCTAATTTATATTCTCCATATAAGTCAATTCCATATTTAGTAGTATCTTGAGCAATAACAATAATCTCTTTGATTCCTTTTTTAGCAAGTCCTCTAGCTTCATTTAGAATATCTTCCATTTTTCTACTTACAAATTTTCCTCTAATCATAGGAATAGCACAATAAGTACAATTATTACTACAACCTTCTGCAATTTTTAAATAAGCACTCATATTTCCAGTTGTAATCACTCTATCATCATAATCTAAACAATAATTAGTTT
>CANQZP010000080.1 GCA_947628395.1 uncultured Clostridia bacterium | reverse complement strand
AGAGCTTGAATATGCTTGTTACATGGGATATGATTCTGTTGTTCTCGAACCAGATATTGAACTTGGAGGCAAAGATCAGTTTTTGAATTTGCATATGTGCAGAAACATGATGAGAATTGCTAATGAAGTACCTGAGGTTATTATTACTTATAATATTCTCTCTGGTACAACTGGTGCGAAGGATGAACAGGGAAGATTCCAAAAAATGAGTAAGAGCTTAAAAAATTACATAGCGGTTGAAGAGGAACCTAGTGAGATGTACGGTAAAGTTATGTCTATAACTGATGATGTAATGTGGTTATGGTACAGAGAACTGACAAGTATAACTCACACAGAACTTGAGATACTGAAAAATGCTGTTTCTTCTGAACAAATTCATCCTAAAGATGCCAAAAGTCTTTTGGCACGTGTAATAGTTGCTACATTTAATGATTTCAACATGAATGTAGTAGAGGAGGCAGAGGAAAACTTTAATTCTAAATTTGGAAAGAAAAAGCAACTTGTACCTGATGATACGAGGGTTGTTTCTGTTTCTGCAAATGAGACGGTGGTTTCTGTGTTAGCTATTGCAACTAATAATAGTAAAAGTCAAATTAATAGGATTCTTTCTGGTAATGGACTTAAAGTACTTAAGGGAAATGAATATGTTCTTCTTACAAAAGAAGAACTCAATTCAAATGTTACTGCGTTTGACGGCTTTGTTTTCAAGGTTGGAAAGCGTAACTTTATCAAAATTGTTATTGATAAGTAAAAAGAACATAACTTTAAAATGTCAATTACCTTATGTAGGGTGGGAATTTCCTGCCCTACATAAAATATATTTATAAGAATATAATTTTTATGTTTTTATAAATGTATTTTAAAAGAAGGTGAAAAACTTGAGTTATATTTTAGAATTTTTATATAGGATGAATTTAGATCATGAAATTTCAGATAATTTGATTATAAAAGCATATAAAGAAATTTTAGAAATAAAAAATAAAGAAAAAAGTAATATCTTTATTTGTACATTATTTACATATTTAATGTTGAAAAAGAGAAATAGTGAAGTGATTGCAAAATTGTTAGAAGAATCATTTAAAAAAGACAACTTTATACCATATCACGAAAAACTAAATATTAAAAATAAAAATCCGATAATTTTGTTGGCGGGTAGTGGAAAAAAAGGAATAAAAACTATAAATATTTCAACTACCTCTGCTATAGTCGCTATATCATTGGGAGCTAATATTTTGAAGCCATGCTCAATGGCAACATCATCTATGAGTGGATCATTTGATTTTCTTAATATGGTAGGTGTTAATACACAATTAAGTATTGATAATACTAAAAAGCTTCTTAATGAAACAGGATTTGGTATATTTGCAATTGAAAAAACAGTTCCAAATTTCGATAGAGTATATGGAGACGTTTTTTATGCACCAAATATATTAAGTTATGGTCTTGCTGCATTAATATGTCCAATAAAGCCAGATATAGTTTTATATGGTTTGGCTAATAAAGATATAGAAATAAGTGAACAGGTTTTGAAAAAGTATAATGTAAATAGATATAGAATAGTGTCTAGTGAAATTAATAAAATATTTTTTATGGATGAATTAAATATTTTCGGAAAATCATATATTTTAGATGATAATATGAGCAAAAAAAGTATGTACGAATTTCAAAAAATATTAAATTTAAATAGATATAACTATGATATTAATAGTATAAAGCAATCAAATAATAAGGCGGATAATATAAATATTGCACTAAATATATTAAAAGGAGATAGTAATACAGCATATAGTAAGGTTGTTGCATTAAATGCTGGAAATATATTACAATTATCAGGAATAGTAAATACTATTGAAGAAGGGTATTACAAAGCGTTAGAAAAGATAAAAACAGGTGAATGTATTCATGAATTAGAAAAAATCATTATTGCTAGTGGTGGAGATATAAATAAATTGCTAGAAATTAAGGAGTAAATTATGAAGGCTATTATATATGATGATGTTAATAATTACAATTTTATAGACAATTTTGAAGAGCCAAAGATGGATAATCAGTTAAATGTTAAGATTAAAGTTTTGTATTGTGGAATTTGTGGTAGTGATATTCATAAATTATTATTTGAAAAACCTAATAGAGATTACGTAAAAACGAGAGTGTTAGGACACGAAATTGCAGGTATAGTAGTCGACAAAATGAAAAACGTAATGGATATACAAATTGGAGATAGAGTAGTTGTTGAGCCATTATTGTTTTGCAATAATTGTGATATGTGCAAGAGGGGATATATACAATTCTGTGAAAATTTAAAATCATTGGGAAAAGATTTTCAAGGTGGATTTGCCGAATATTTGATTGCAAATGAACGACAAGTACATAAAATAAGTAAAAATGTTGATACAAGAATTGCAACATTATGTGATCCATATTCTGTTGCTATACATATTGCTAACATGGTACAGAAAAAAGTAAACAATATAAAAAGCATAAAAGTGGCAATAATTGGTGATGGAGTTATAGGAATGGCTTGTGCTGAATTATTATATCAAGGAAATGAAGTAATTGTTTTTGGCAAACATAATAATCGCGCTAATATATTAAAAAAAATAGATGTTAATTATATAAATATAAAATGTATTGATAGATATTTAGACTATTTCGATGTAATTATTGAAGCTGTTGGTGGAAGACAATCAAAAACCCTTGAGGAAGCTATAAACATATCTAATAAAAAGGGAATTATATTTGTTGCAGGAGTTTACGATAACAATTTTACATTCGATATATCATTGAGAAATGCATTTTATAAGGAATTGAGCATTATTGGGTGTAATTCATTTGAAAAAGAAGGTAATATTTCAAATTTCAAATCAGCATTGAATTTTTTAAGTAATGATAGCATAATATCTAAGGATTTAATTAGTAAAATATATGATATTTCCGATTTCCATAGGGCAATAGAATATATAAAAAATAGAAAGATTAATGAGTGTATTAAAGTTATGATTAAAATGTAAGGAAATTAAAAATATGGAAAAGAAAATAAAAATGCTTGTATTTGATCAAGATGGTACATTGTATCCTAATGAAAACGACCTAATTATAGAGACAAGAAGAAAAACAAAATATTGGTTATGCAATAAATTAGGGAAGGATTTAAATGAAATTAATGAATTATATAAACAATTACCTAAAAAATATGCAAATCCATATTTAGGATTTAAATCCTTAGGTTGTAGTGTAGATGAGTATATGTCAGAAGTATTTGATAAAGTGGATCCTAGCAAGTTCCTAGAATTCAATCAAATGTTGTATAGTTATTTTAAATATAACAAACAATTAAAAGCTTTAGTTACTTTTGCATCGCCTAATTACACAATAAAATTACAAGAAACATTAAGATTAAAAAATTTCTATGATAAAATATTATATGTAAAGGATTTTAAAACATATTCAAAAGGGCAATGCTACGAGCAATTGATTAAAGAGTTTAATATTAAATTTGATGAAATGTGTGTTATAGGAGATAGTTACTATAATGATATTTTACCTGCACTGCAATTGGGATGTGAAGCCATTTTAATATCAAATAAAGTTAAATCATTAAAAAATGTGCAAATATATAAAAACATAGAAAGTTATATAGAGAAAGGAAAGTAATTGTGGCAAAATTATTTGTATTAATAGGATTACCTGGAGCAGGTAAGAGTACTTTTGCACAAATTGTAAGAGAAAGAAATAAGGAAATTGAATATGTGTCTTCGGATGAGCTTAGAAAAGAATTTAGTGAGTTTAAAGACAATCACAGTAAAATATTTGATATCATGAATAAGAGGACAATAGATATGCTTAAAAAAAATAATAGTGTAATATATGATTCAACAAATCTTGAGAGGAAATATAGAATAGACTTATTTAATCAAATCAGAATGTTATCATTGGAAAATTTGAAAGTTGAAGCTGTATTTATTCATAATGGTTTAAATAAAGCAATTGAACAAAGCAAAAATAGAAAAAATAGAAATGACGTTAATGAAAAATTAATAAGAGATATGTATGAAACTATGGAACTTCCGAGTGTCAATACAGATTGCGATGAAATTATTATTCCTTATATATTTAATATTAATAATGAATTTAATTTAAAATACTGCAAGATATACAAAAATGATGAAGATTTTTATAAATATGTAAAAGAAGTGGATGTTTTACTATATGAAAAAGATTTAGATGAGGGGCGAGAATATGATTGAAAAAATAGCAATAGTTGCAGATATTCATGCAAACAAATATGCACTTTATAAATTTTTAGAATATATAGATAAGGAAGAAATTAAGTGTATATTAAATATAGGAGATTTTGTTCAAATTGGACCAAATCCATATGAGGTTTCTACTAAAGTACTTAAAGATATTAGATTTATTAATATATTGGGGAATAATGAAACAAGTTTGTTCAAAATTGATGAAACAATACAAAATAATGAAATTGCACATAGACTATGGACAAGAGAACAAATGAAAGAAAACTTTGAAAATATAAAGCTAATACCTAAAACTAAAATTATAACAAAAAATAATGTAAAAATTTTAATGATACATTCCAGAAAAAATGATATTAAAGGTATGCCTTTAATATATACAGATAATATAGATTCTTTTGTTAAGGATTATGAAGATTTTGGTGCAGATATAGTTTTATTTGGACATACTCATGAAAAATTATATATTGAACATAATAATAAGATTTTTATAAATCCAGGTAGTTTAGGATGTTCCAAAAATGGAACAATAGACTTCGTTATACTAAAGTTAGATGATAATCAAAATATAAAGTGTAATTTTGAATCTTTAGAATATGATAAAACGGAATTAATAAAAGATTATTATAATAATAATGTCCCAGATAAAGAATTTTTACTAAAAAAATTTTTTAAATATATTGATAATAAAAATTTTAATACTAATAAATAAAAGACAAGTTAATTTGTATTAATAAAGAGAAATAAGTAGAAGATAATAAATTATAATAATTATTATCTTCTTTTTGTTGATAATTATAAACTCATTTATAATACGTTAAAAGACAAATTTAATTTATTAAAATAAAATTATTAAATTCCCCATTTTAAAAATTTTTCGTGTTCTTAATAAGTAGAAAGTATTTACTAACAAATGATTTTATATCATAGAGGACAGTTAAATGCATATACTTAAAAAGGTGAGAAATAATGATTATATATAGGGAATTTGCAAAGAACGGAAAAAACATGCAAGAGTTAATGAAAGAAGTAATAACGATATATATAATAGAAAACACTTGCAATATATTTCGAACAGAGTTAAAATCAGACAAACTTGGAATAAACAATTCTATTA
>CANQZP010000079.1 GCA_947628395.1 uncultured Clostridia bacterium | reverse complement strand
GGGGAGGTTATTTTTGATGCGGTGAATTCTGTTATGCCTGATATGCTTAATCCTAAGCTTACTGCTAGTTGGGAGAAGGGTCTGGAGATGGTGGCTAAGAAGGAGATTGAGCCAGAGGTGTTTATGGGAAAACTGGAGAGTTATGTAAAAAATAAGGTGGATAGATTGGTAGTTAAAATGTGAAAATATTCGGAAAGAAAACCTAACTTTCCTCGATATTGACTAAATCTGCTAAAATGTGATAAAATAGTAAATAGTAGTATATTAAATAAAAAGAGAAAAGAGGACCAAATGAAAGTTTTATTAGTAAATCATTTTCCACTTCAAGGTTCAGGAAGTGGAGTATATGTTGCAAATATAGCTAAGAATCTAGTAAAAAAGGGACATTCTGTTTGTATTATAACTCCAGAAAATACAAGTAATATAGTAGATTTAAAAAATATAAAGTTACATCCAGTTTTTTTTAAATATAAAGAAGAAATTGAAGGGCAACAAGATTTTAATTTCCCATGTTTTGATCCACACCCTAGAAGTAGTTTATTATTTAATGATATGACTGATGTACAGCTTGAGCAGTATACAGATGCTTTTAGGAAGGCTATAGAGGAAGAAATATTAGAAAATAAGCCAGATATTATACATTCGCAACATATATGGCTTATATCAAAAGTAGCTTTGGAATATGATATTCCTGTTATAGTAACATCTCATGGATCTGATATTATGGGATATGAGGATTGGCCAAAATTTCATAGTGTTATGTATGAAGTTGTAGAAAAATGTAAAAAAATAATAGCAATATCAAATCACAGCAAAAATGATATAGTTAATATATTTAAAGAAAATGAAGAAAAGGTTGTTGTTATTTCTAATGGGTATGACGAGAAGATTTTTTATAAAGAAGATTATGATAAAGAACAAGTATTAAAAGAGTTTAAAATAAATAAAAAGTATGATAAAATAGTATGTTTTGCAGGGAGATTAGTGCAAAATAAAGGTGTAGATTTATTATTAAAAGCTGCTAAGTATTATGAAGATGAAAATGTATTGACTTTAATTGTAGGGGACGGAGAAGAATATAAAAATTTAAATGAAATGAAAGAAAATTTGAAATTAAAAAATGTAATATTTTTAGGAAATCAAAATCATGACACCTTAAGAAAAATATATAATATTTCAGATGTTTGTGTTGTACCATCACGAAAAGAAGCTTTTGGATTAGTAGCATTAGAATCTATTGCATGTGGTACACCAGTTATAGCTGCAAATCAAGGTGGAATATTAGATTTTATTAATAATAGTGTAGGAATTTTAGTAAAACAAGAAAGTGTTTTAGAGCTCTCAAATGCTATTTCTAAAATATTAAATAATGAAATAAAATTTGATTCAATGTATTTATCTGAATATGCTAAAAATAATTATAGACAAGATTTATTTGTGGATAAATTAATAAATATTTATAAAGAAAGTTTGATTTAAAAGAAGGAAAATGTGTATATGTATTTAAAATTGAGAAATGGTATACAGATACCATGTGTAGGGTTTGGAACGTCTTTAATAGAAGGTGAAGAATGTGTAGTAAATATAAAAAGAGCACTGAGTTCTGGATACAGACATATAGATACAGCTTCAGCTTATAAAAATGAGCAATATATTGGGCTTGCCATAAAAGAGAGTAATATACCAAGAGAAGATCTTTTTATAACAAGTAAGGTATGGAAAGATTCGATGGGATATGAAAACACAATAAATTCTTTTAACAATTCACTTGAAAATTTGGGATTAGATTATTTGGATTTGTTTTTGATACATTGGCCAAGAAATAATGATGAAAGTTTAAATATAAAGACCTGGAAAGCTTTAGAGGAGTTATATAAACAGAAAAAGGTAAGAGCAATAGGGGTTTCAAATTTTTTAAAGCATCATTTAGAGAATCTTTTAGATAATTGTGAAATAATTCCAATGGTTGATCAAATAGAATTTCATCCGGGTTTAATGAGGGAGGAGACTGTAAAATTTTGCAGGGAAAATAATATAATTGTTGAAGCTTGGGCTCCTCTTGGAAAGGGAAAGATGTTACAAAATAAGGATTTAATAGAGATTGCTAAAAAATATAATAAATCGGTGGCTCAAATATGTATAAAATGGTGTTTGCAAAATGGTGTAATACCTTTACCAAAATCAACAAATTTGGATAGAATGATAGAAAACCAAGCGGTTTTTGATTTTTCAATTTCTGAAGAAGATATGAGATTTATAAATAGTATGGAATTTTTTGCAGGTTCAGCGATGGATCCTAATAAATCATAAATTTATATATAAAAATGTAAATAGAGGGTAAATGCCAAAATATTAGAATATACAGGGGGATAAAATGGATGAAAAAAAGCGTTATATTTTATTATAAACTTTTTTTTGCAGGAGGAACTGAACATAGTATTTTGAATTTAGTAAAGAAAATTTATAAGGAATTTAATATACTTGTGGCTTATGATGATGATGAAACTTCAGGAATAGTACTAGATGAAATATCAAAGTATTCTAAAGTTGTAAATTTGAATGAAGTTTCTAATATTGAAGCAGATGTATGTATATGGTGTTCTCAGTTACGTCAAGGTCCTTTTAGTGAAATTTCGAAAAAAATTAAAGCTAATAGATATTTGTACTGGTGTCATTCTCTCTTTTTTGAAACATTTCCAGATTTCGAATTTGATGATGAATTAATGGAGCGTATGGAAAAATTTATTTGTGTAAGTGAAACTGTAAAAAAGGATATTGTAAATAAGTATAGTTTTTTAGAGAGTAAGTGCGAAGTAATTGAAAATTATTTAGATGTCAAAGAAATATTAGATAAATCAAAAGAGAATATTGATGTAGAGATAGATGATAATACTTTAAATATTATAAGTGTTTCGAGATTGGCAAAGGATAAACGGTTTTGGCAGAATGAAGATGTTGTGTGATATTTTAGATAATAAGAATATCAAATACAAGTGGTATGTGTTGGGAAAGGCTTTTACACAAGATATTGAAAATGAAATTAAGAAATTATTTGAAAAAAATAATAATGTTTATTTTTTAGGTTATCAAAAAAATGTTTATTCATATATATCAAGAATGGACTATTTAGCATTGCTAAGTGATAGAGAGGCATGGGGATTGGTAATATCGGAAGCTTTAATATTAGGGGTACCTGTTTTAGTAACTAATTTTGATGGAGTTGATAAGCAAATTGAAGATAAGAAGAATGGAATTATTTTTGAAATGACAGATGAGAATAATAAATATTCTTCAAAGGTAGATGAAATGTTATTATTAAAGGAAAAGTTAAAGTGTAATGTTGAACAAGATGATTATAGTAGAGATTATATAATTGACAGATGGGGTAAACTTTTAAGTGAATAAGAATGTAGAAATATGAATTACACACAGAAAGGGGACACTTACCTAAGTGCCCCTTTCTGCTTTTTTGCTATTTTCCCTTTTTTGTTGACAAAAAACTAGAACAAATTTTTGTAAAAACATTGAAAAAGATTTGTAGACGTGTTATAGATAAATTGAATATGGATAAAAATAAAATGCATTTAATTAATAAAATTTGCATTACAAAGAGCTATAGATTTATATCGAATAAAAGGTTATGATGAAGAATTGATTGCAAAAAGAATGAAATCAATTCAAGAACGCAAAAAATTAACTGATGTATGGAAAGAAAATGAAATTGAAACTAATATTGAATATGCAATTTTAACAAATGAAATATATAAAGAATGGTCAGGAATATAAAATCCACTTTCACTTTTTATGTAAATGCTACATAAAATATAGCAGACGAAAAAAGTTGAAAGGTGGATTTTTTTATGGCAAAATATATTATAAAGGGTAGAAAAAAGTTAGAGGGTAGTGTGGAGATTTCTGGGGCTAAAAATGCTTCTCTTCCTATAATTGCGGCTACTGTTTTGAATGCTGGTAAGACTACTTTGTACAATGTTCCTGATATTCATGATACTGAAATGATGTTTAAAATTTTAAGTGAATTAGGAGGAAAAGTTACTAAAAAGTCTAATAAAATAATTATAGATACAAGTAAAATTAAAAATTTTAAAATTTCTGAGGATTTGATGAGGCAGATGAGATCGTCTGTGACTTTTGCTGGTAGTTTGCTTGGAAAGTATAGAAAAGTTACTTTCTCATATCCTGGTGATTGCGATATTTGATTGATACATCGGACAGACTCAAGATAAATGAGTGAATACAAGAATTTAAGTAGTAAATTATAAGGCTTTAAATTGTAAAATTTAGGGCTTTTATTTTTTTGATTTAAATTGTACTAGAAATATTTTTTAAAGCTACAAAATTGTTAGTAATAAGGACAAAGATTAAAGCAATATAATTTAAAGATGGAAAGGTAGGTGAATACTCTGGAAAAGGCTAAGGATAACAAAGATAAAAAAATAAAAGATAATTTACCATTTGCAGTATTTATTTGTCCAAAATCAAATGATGGTGATATTGGGGATTATAAACAGGTATTCACCGATATTATTTCTGATAGAATAAAACAAAAATATAAATAGAAAAAAATAAGAACAAAATTTCGCAAAAGTATTGAAGAAGATTTAGAAATATGATATAAATAGGAAAAATAAAATAATAAAATTTAACTGCACGGAAAATTCGTATAGTTGGAAAGAGGAGATGATATTTATGTCAAATGATCTAGTAAATAAAACAGAAAAAGATTTTGAAAGTATTAAACATACTGATGAAAATGGAATAGAATTTTGGTATGCTAGAGAACTAATGTTGATGTTAGAATATAGTAAATGGGGTAATTTCGTTAAAGTAATTGATAAAGCAAAACAATCTTGCAAAAATAGCAATATAAGTGTGTTTGAACATTTTGCCGACGTCGGCAAAACGATCAAAATGCCCAAGGGGGCTGAAAAGAAAATAGATGATTTAAAATTAACAAGATATGCGTGTTACGTAATTGCACAAAATGGAGATAGCAGAAAAAAGGCAATAGCTCTTGCCCAAACTTATTTTGCAGTACAAACTAGAAAACAAGAATTAACAAGACAAGAATATGAACAATTAAGTGAAGATGAAAAGAGATTATATACTAGAAAAAATGTAAAAGATAAAAATAAGTATTTATTTGATACAGCAAAATCAGCAGGTGTAAAAAACTATGGGAAATTTAATAATTATGGATATAGAGGATTATATAATGGAGAAACAGCTAAAGATATTGCGAATAGAAAAGGAATATCAGAAAAAGAAGATATATTAGATTATATGAGTAGCACAGAACTTGCAGCTAATTTATTCAGAATTACGCAAACTGATGAAGTATTAAAAAATAAGAACATAAATAATGAA
>CANQZP010000078.1 GCA_947628395.1 uncultured Clostridia bacterium | reverse complement strand
CTTCTTATGGTATGACAGATACTATGGGAAGAATGCATTCAGATGCACAATTTGCAGGAAGTTCTTCAGTACCTGCTCATGTTGAAATGATGGGATTGATTGGTATGGGAAATAATCCTATGGTTGGTGCTACTGTAGCTGTATCAGTTGCTGTAGAAGAAGCTATGAAATAGTTAAAAGAAAATAAGCTGCTGAAAAGTATAAATTTTTTCAGCAGTTTTTTCTTAAGTTATATATTAGTAAAATAAGTAGGGTGGTTTTATGCAAGATTTTATAATAAATAAAAGAGAGATAAAAAAATATATACCATTTACATTGAGATTAGAAGAGGAGTTGTACGAAAAGTCAAAGAAAATTGTAGTTGATAATGATGCAAAATCAATGAATCAATTTTTTAATGAATGTATCAAATTTGCTATTGATAATTTAAAAATTGAAAAATAAAAATAAAAGAGGATTATTTAATAGGTAAATAACCTCTTTTAAATTTCATTCTAACCTATAAAAGATTCATTAAATTTGTTACAAAGAATTTTGGAGTAGTTTTTATTTCAGTATTTATATCAAAAAAAGTTGAAAGTAATTCTGGATAATTGTCTAGATTATATTTTTTCATAGCATTTATTGCTTTTATAATATCCCATTTTACAGATTCGCCTGTAGAGCTATTTTTATTTGCAACTCGTGGATATAAATCTTTTGATAAATTATTTGTAAGATTAATATGACGGTTTAGATATGCAATTGCTACGCTATCAGCTAAATAACCTGTCCCTCTCATTTTAGGATTAAAATTAAGTTTTAATAGCATTTCCCACACATTTTTCCTTAAATCGTTCAAATTATTTTTTCCATTTGGCTTTTCTGGAATCGGTTTTTCTGTTTTCTCAGAATTGATTTTTTCAATAATATTTTTCATATCATTAGGTGATTTTATTTTATTAGAATGCACTACAATTGGATTATAAAAATCTTCTTTTATAATTTTGGGTATGTTATACAAATCATGACTGACTATAATAACATCAGGAAATTCTTCTTTTATAGTATTCATAGCTTCATCTGTTTCTGTAACTATATCAACTAATCTAATTTCCCTATTTTTTTTAACAATAATATTTACTAATCTTTTGGCATCATATAAATCAGTATCGGCTATTAATAAATTAACCATAGAGTCCTCCTTAAATAAAATTCATACTATATATCATCATATTAATTTAAAAAGTATGTTCTAGAGAAGTTTATTAATTTGTTTAGAATTGCGTTGAATTTCTATATATATACGAGAAATTTCAACCGAAAACTTCTTCTAAAACATACTTATGTATAAAGACTGTTTCAAGTCTTTACATATATTACATTTCATAACTTTATAAAAAGTTACACCTAATTTTAAAAAAAATTAAAAAATTTTTAAAATATTGAAATTAAAAGTAGTAATATGTTAAAATATGTTAAAATAGTATAGAGGTAAAAAATGAAAGTTGATGTTGAAGATAATGATTTGTTAGAAAGATTTAAAAATGGAGATGAAAATGCTTTTGAAATTTTATATACCAAATATTCAAGAGATATAGTTAGATATATTAATTCTTATATAAAAGATACTGATGTTGCTGAAGAATTGATGCAAGAAGTATTTATAATTTTATATAAAAAACCTGAAAAATATGATGGAAAATCTAAGCTTATTAGTTATATTATTGGTATAGCTAGAAAGAAAATATTAGTATATCTTAGAGATTCGAGGTCGCATGAAGCGAAAATTAAATTTTATGCTAAAGATTTATATAAAGGTGATAAAAGTTCACGTAGTGTATTAGAAATTTTAGAACAGAAAGAAGATAGTAATGAAGTAAAAGAAATATTAGATAATATGAATCCTACTTATAGTATGGCAATAAAACTTGTAGATTTCTGTGAATTATCTTATGAACAAACTGCTAGTCTTATGGGTAAAAGTTTAAATCAAATTAAAATTACTGTTCACAGAGCAAGAAAAACTTTGGAAAAGGAAGTTAGAAGAAAATTCCCAGATACTGTTGAGAAATATTCAAAAGGAAAGAGGGACACACTTGGTTTTGTTCTTGCATGTATTATTGGAGTTTCATTATTAACTGGTTTAGTATATGCAACTATAAAAATTTACAAAAGTCATATAGAAAATAAAGAAACATTTAAATTATCTGAGAAAGAAAATGTTATAGATGAGTC
Organism: uncultured Clostridia bacterium; assembly: GCA_947628395.1. GTDB lineage: Bacteria > Bacillota > Clostridia > TANB77 > CAG-508 > UMGS1994. The sequence continues at coordinate 3,349 of CANQZP010000078.1, read as the reverse complement.
AGAAGCCACAATTGATAAGGAACATGCTAAAGAAATTATGGATAAATATCTAAAAGTTTTAGGTTGTAGTGGATATGATTTGGATAGTATTACTTTAGAGAAAGATTTAAAAGTTGGTATTATGCTTTGGAAATTAAATAACAATGAATATCAAATATTAATAGATGCAACTACAGGAAAAATAAACAAGTATAATTATCTAAAAGACTTTTCAAAAACAGAAAAAATTAATACTAATATAGATGTAAAAGATAGAATTAATTCTATTTATAAAAGTTTAAATTTTAATATAGATTATATAATGTCTGATATTCAAAAAAGCAAATTAGAAAATGGATTTACTTTATATCAAGTAACTTATTCTAAAGAAGATGAAAAAGTAGAGAATAATTATAATAAAATATATATACAATATGTGGATGAGATTGATTTTGTAAAAGATATAAAAGTATATGATGATTATTATTCTAATCTAAAAGTTAATATTAGAAAAGAAGAAGCAATAAATATTGTGAAAGATTATTATAATGTGAATGAAATTGAAAATATTAATCTTACTACAGAAGAAGTATATATACAAAATAAAACTAAAGATTATTACAGTATGTATGGAGTAGAACATGCTATGGAAGACATTAAATATCGAAATTATGAAAATGGTGTAAGAAAATTATGGATAATAAATTTAATTCAAGATGAACAAGAGATAGTAGTTTATGTGGATGCACAAAATGGAGAAATAATAAAAAAGCAAGAAAGTAATTTTGAGAGTGAAAAATATTAGAACCAGATAAAAGTTAAATACTTTTATCTGGCCCATCCATAATATGATGTACTTCCATAAAGTTTTATAGGAGTAGTTCCACTACCTGGTACATTAGATGCAGCGCTTAATGCAGCTGATTGAATAGTAGCTATTCCAACATATTCTGTCCAAAAATAGTAATTAAATAATTCTGCATTTCCAGTTACAACAGCATTACTCCATCCTAAGAAACATCTATTAGAATATCCTATAGTATGAAAAGCTGATGCTAGAGTATTACTTGCTGCACTATAACCAGAATCAATAAAAACTAAATCCCAGTTACCTGAAATCATAGAACTATTTATAGAATATCCATTATAATCATTAAAATATCCATCTCCTCCAAAAGTATGTACATACATTCCATATCCGTTTCCAGTATTGTTTATCCAACTTAACATATCATCTCTTGTTATTGGCCCAGTAAGAGCAGTTGAAGAATATCCTAATTTATTAAATCCAACTGTGGCATATCCTGCACATTCATCACCATAATTACTTCTGCCATTTCCAAATGATTTTGCTGAAGCTGAAGCATTTGATGTTGTAGATAAACTTAGTAAAATAATACTAATAATTGCAATTACTAATATAATTTTTTTATTTTTAATCATTGAAACTGTCACCTCCTATTATTTTTCCTGTTGCTGCATCAACAAATATTTTATCTTCTTCATTTGTTGTTAATACCCATGCCTTATGAATAGACTTATCATTATTATCTCCATAATAATTGTTTGCTTTTATAAGAGTTAATTCAGAATCTTTGATATTTTCTTTTTCTATATTTAAAGAACTTGTAGCAGTTTCAGTAGCAGTTTCAGAGTCTAATTTTGCTTCTTCATTTGCAGTATAAGCTTCATCAAATAATGTTAAAGCTACAATTTCTTGATTTTCTGGATTGAAAAATACTTTTACAGATTCATACATATTGTATACTCCGTTGTATTCTTTTTGGAAATCTGCTTCCCATACATAATCATCAAATTTTTCTAGATAAACTAATTTATATTCTGAAGGTAATTTTAATTCAGAATATTTTGAAGTAATATATTTTTGTGCTATAGCTTTATCTGTAGTAGTATTTAAATTATATTTAGGTTCTTTTTCATAAATACCAACTAATTCTTTTGATGAAGAATCTAGTGATACCATATAATCTTCAGTCGAAACTCTATACATTTCTTTATTTGTTAGTTCATTTGTATATTTTTCTACATTTTTTACAGAATTATTATCTGCTATAGGTGCTAATATTGTTTCTACTTGTGCAGTAATTGCAGTTTCTGTTAATTCTTCAGCTTCTTTTTCTAATGTTGCTGAATTTTCTGAAGCAGCATATACAATAGAAGCTACTAATGCTAAAATTGCTACTAATAGTATAGTAATTTTTTGGTATTTTTTCATATAAACCTCCATAAAATAAAATTTAATATAGCTATATCTTTGTGTGTATTATATATCTCAAAGCCTTGATATATAAGCAACTTAGGAAGAAAATAGAGGTGTAAAAAATATTTAATGTAAAAGTTAATTTATGACAGCGATTATATACATAAAAAATAAAAATAAGAAAAATTTTGTAAACCTAAAAAATATATCACATACTAACTGTGAATAAAATGAATAAAAATTGTCGAATATATGAGTTATTAACAGGTTTATCCACATTATCCACAGAAAGCTTGTAAACGTATTGTAATAAAAATAAGGTTACATAAGCCAAAAAATAAGACTAAAAAAGTGGATTTTTGACGATTACAAATAATGTTAAATATTATTACGTACTTAGTAATACTTGAAATTTAAAGGATAAAGAGTTATCCACAGAAAAAAAATTCGGCTTAAAAAATAAAAAAAATTAAAAAAAAATAATTGAAATGATTTTGAAATATTGTTATAATAATTGTTATGATACTGAAAACTATATTTAATCTTTTTTATGTATAAGAAGGAGGTAAGAAATGAAAAGTAAGGTTTTAATTTTCAATCCTCGGTACAATGAGGATATTCCACTAATTTTTAGAAATTCTGATGGCCGTTCTGATGAATGTACTTCGTGCTCAGAAAATGGTGATTACTGTCCACAGACTGTTAAAGATTTTTTCTATGAAATTAAAGATTCTATAGAATTCGATGCACTTGTAATAAGTGAAAGATTCTGGATTAAAAATTATGATAAAACTTTAATAGAATATTTAAAGAGCGTGTGCAGAAGGTGTAAAAAGGATTTTTTAATTAGTGACAATTATTCTGAGTTGTTTGCTATAGGAATATTTGATTATTCCAATAAAAGAATAGTAATCGATAAAGAATATTCTAAAGACTTGGCTGATGATGAATAATTGGCTAATTCTAGAAAGAACTTCTATTTTTTATAGGAGTTCTTTTTTTCGAGTCCTGCCTATTGTAGAACGGGCGACTACTTTTTACATTTGTTTTTAAATAGCGCGAAGGGATTTCTATCTATTTTTTAAGTTGTCCGCTGTGGGGACCGATGAGGGCTGTTTAATGCGAGTAGCATTATTACAGCCCCATTGG
>CANQZP010000077.1 GCA_947628395.1 uncultured Clostridia bacterium | reverse complement strand
AACCGCCGTATGCCGAACGGCACGTACGGTGGTGTGAGAGGGAATAAATAAAATAATTATTTATTCTCTACTCGATCCTTTAATGATAAATAATAGTTTTTAATTGAAATTTGTTATATTTTCTATATGAATTATTTTTTTCTTTCTTCTAAGATTTCATCTACAAGTTTTGCTATTACTTTTCTTTCGTCATATGGGTATTTTACATGATTCCATTCTATATAAAGGTCATGTCCAAGTCCTGGAATTACTATTATATCTTCAGGTGTAGCAACTTCTAAGGCGTGTTTTATTCCTTGTGTTCTGTCTAGTATTATTGTATATTTTCCACCTACTTTTTTTACTCCTACTTCTATGTCTTTTAGTATTTGCATTGGGTCTTCTGTTCTTATTTGGTCTGACATAAGTATTGTATAGTCTGCTAATCTACCTGATATTTCTCCCATTATAGGACGTTTGGCTCTATCTCTGTCTCCGCCGACTCCCCATGCACATATGATTTTTCCTTTAGCATAAGATTTTACTGATTCTAATATGCTTTGAAGGCTTGATGGTGTGTGTGCATAATCTATAATTATAGTTAATCCTAATTTGTTTGGTACTAGTTCATTTCTTCCTAATACTCTTAAATCTTTTAGGGCATTTCTCATTTCATCTGGAGTTACTCCAAATTCATGTGCTACGCTTATTGCTCCTAAAGCATTGTATACGCTGAATCTTCCTGGAATTGGTACTTCGAATTGTTCGTCTTGTCCATCAATTTTTACTGTAAAGTCTATGCATGAAGGAGTAATTGATAGTGTTTTTTCGTCTGCTGATATATCTGCTTTATTAGTAATTCCAAATGTTTTTAGTTTGCAAGAGCGGTCTTTTAATCTTTTAGCTATTTCATCGTCTGCATTTGTAATTCCTATTTTACACATATCAAATAATTTTGCTTTGCACTGAAAATATTCTTCCATGTCTGCATGTTCATTTTTACTTATATGGTCTTCTGATAGGTTTGTAAAGACTCCAATGTCGAAGTCACAGCCTGTAACTCTATCTAGTTTTAGGGCTTGTGATGATACTTCAATTATTGCTACGTCTACATTTTCTTTTACCATGTCTGCAAAGTGTTTTTGAATTTCTGCGCTTTCTGGTGTAGTTCTGTCTGTGTCTTCTATTTTTTTATCTCCTATATAAACAGCTATACTTCCAATTAGTCCTACTTTTAGTCCGTGTGCTTCTAATAGAGCTTTTGTCATAAATGTTGTTGTTGTTTTTCCTTTTGTTCCTGTAACTCCTATTAATGTGAATTTTCTTGATGGGTTGTCATATAGGTTACAGCTTGTGATTGCTAGTGCGTATCTTGGATTTTTTACTTTTATTAGTGTAATTTCATTTGGTAATGTATCTAGTTTTTCATTTTCTTCTACTATGACTGCTATTGCTCCGTTTTTTATTGCTGGCTTTATGTATTCTGCTCCGTTTTGGTTGTATCCGTTTATTGCTACGAATAGTCCTTTTTCTTTGATTTTTCTAGAGTCTGAATGTATGTTAGTTATATCTAAGTTTAGATCGCCAACTGTTTCTATTACATCTAGACCTTTTAATAAATCATTTAATTTCATGGTTATCACTCCAATCTTGTGTTATTGTTTGAATTATATAATTATTGGATTGAAATGTAAAGATGTTTATAGATTATTTATATGTAGGGGAAGTAAAAGGGCAGACTTAGAGGCTTGCCCCTACAAATTAACTCTAAAGTTAAAATAAATAAGAAAGGCATTTTGCCTTTCTTATTGTATATAGTTATATGGAATTAAAATGATATAAAAAACTCTTTATTTTTTTCGTTATGATATTTTATAATGTCTTGATATTTTTGATAATATTCTTGGTGATATTTTTGTCTATCTTGTAATTCAGGGTGTTTTTCTAAAAGTGTTTTTAAATATTTGTATACTGAACTGAATTTTTGGTCTACTTTTTTAATAGTTTGTGATTTGTTTACAAATCCTATTTTATATGATGATATATCATCTCTTATCATACATAGCATTCTTAGATATCTTCTAGATACTCTTTCTAACATATCTGGTGATTTCTTTTTCTTGAAGAATAGTAGATAATTGTCATAAGCTTCGATTACATCAAAGCGATGCATATCAAAATTATTTTTAATTAAAAGTGAGTTCCTTTGAATATAGGCATATAATACTTGATTAGAAGATACTATTTTTTTTGATTTGTCTAGTAGTTTATATGTAGTTAATTCATCTTCGTATTTTTTGTATTTAGGGAATCTTATTCCATCCCATAATTCTTTTTTATATAGTTTATTCCATAAGGCTACTGTTTTAAGACATGTGTGTAGATTATCATCATGTAGAAGCCTTAATGCTTCATCATTTGTATATGTTTCTACTTTTTCTTCATCTTGAATTGGTGGGTCAAAGGTGTCGAAAAGAGCTTGTTGAATAGGCGTTTTCACAAAATCACATTGGGCTATATCGGCATCATTTTCTATTAATGTATTGTATAAGAATTCATAGAAATTAAGACTTACAAAATCATCAGAATCCATGAATCCTATGTATTTACCTTTTGCGATATCTAATCCAGCATTTCTGGCACAAGATACTCCAGCTGCGTTTTTATGTATTACTTTTATTCTAGAGTCTTTTTTTGCTAATGTATCACATATTCTACCTGATGAATCGGAAGATTCATCATCTACTAATATAATTTCTAAGTTATTATAAGTTTGAGATGTTAGTGTATCGATATTATGATGTAATAATACAGCAGTATTTTTTACAGGAACAATGACACTAATTAATGGCTTTTGTTTCATAAATTATTACCTCCTATTTATATATCTTCATATATTATATCACTAGTGAATTAAAGTTGTAAATACTGGAAATAAATTTTTTGAATTTTTTTGTAAAAAAGTGTCGAAAAGTTAAAAATATCTTGAAAAATGACTTAAAATAATGTAAAATAATATGAGTTTGTATATAGAAATTTAAAAATTTAAGTGGTATATTACTTAGGAGGAAAGTATAAGATGTATTTAATTGTTGGACTTGGAAATCCAGAGTCTGATTATGATAAGACTAGGCATAATATGGGTTTTCATGTTATAAATAGTTTGGCTAAAGAGTTTGAGATTGAGATTAATAGAAATAAATTTAAAGGATTGTTTGAAAAGTTTATTTTTGAAAATAAAAATGTTATTTTTGTTAAGCCTCAGACTTTCATGAATTTAAGTGGTGAGTGTGTAAAAGCTTTTGTTGATTATTATAAAATAGATTTAGAAAATATTTGTATTGTTTATGATGATATTGATTTGGAGCCTGGTCAGATTCGTGTGAGAAAAAAAGGTGGCTCGGGTGGTCATAATGGTATGAAGTCTATTATTGAAAATCTGGGTTCTCAAGATTTTGCTAGGATAAGGATTGGTATAGGTAGGCCAAAGGATTCTTCGGAGTTGATTGAGCATGTTATTGGGTTTGTGCCTGAGGATGAGTTGGTGGTACTAGAGTCTGGAGTGGATAGGGCTAAGGAGGCTGTGAAGGAGTTTTTGAGGAATGGGATTGATGTGACAATGAATAAATTTAATGTATAAAATTTTTGAGAAAGACATCCGCTCCCAGGGATTTATCTATTTTTTCTGTTGTTCTTCCCCAATGGGGCTGTAATAATACTACTCGTATTAAACAGCCCTCATCGGTCCCCACAGCGAACAACTTGAAAAAATAGATGGAAATCCCTTCGCGCTGTTTATGAAAACTTAGTAAGAGATTTTAAAAATTTATTTGAGCTTTGTTAAGAAATATAAAAAAATGTTTAGAAAGGTTTGTAGTGGTGAAAGAGCTTATTATTAACTCTAACGAGAATGATGATGAAATTTTTTTAGTTGAAGATGGTGTTTTGTTAGAGAGGTATAGAGATGTTAATAGGAATAATAGAATAGAGGGTAATATTTATATTGGTAAGGTTCAAAATATTATACCTGGTCTTCAGGCTGCTTTTGTAAATATTGGTGAGAGTAAAAATGCTTTTATTCATTTGAAGGATATTTTGCCTAAGGTTGATTCTGTTACTGAGGATAGTGTTAATTATGAAAGTCTTAATATAAAGGATTTTGTAAAGCCTAAAATGCCAATTTTGGTCGAGATTAAGAGGGATAGTTATAATCAAAAGGGGCCTAGGGCTTCTACTCATATTAATTTACCTGGTAGGTTAATTGTTCTTTTACCCAATTCTACTTTTATTACTGTTTCTCAAAAGATTGAAGATAGTGATGAAAGGAATAGATTAATTGGGATTGTGAAAAAGGCGTTACCTGATAATATGGGGGCTATAATTAGGACTGCTGCTGTTGGTAAGAGTGATGATGAGATAGAAAGAGATGTAAGTTTTTTAATTGATAAGTGGAATGAGATTATAAGTCTTGAGGTGAGTGAAGATAATTTGCCTAGGCTTATTCATAAAAATGATGATTTGATTGATAAGATTATAATGGATTTGATTGATAGTGGCTTGGATAGGGTTATTGTTAATTCGGATGTTGTTAAGGAAAAGGTAGATAAGAAAATTTTAGAGTATGGAAAAAGTAGTATTAAGGTTGTTTTTATGGAAGAGAATTTGCTAGATATGTATCAATTGGAAAAACAGATTCTTTCTTCTGAAAATAGAAAAGTTTGGCTTAAAAATGGTGGTTTTATTACAATTGATAAGACTGAGGCACTTACTGCTATTGATGTTAATTCTGCTAAGTTTACTGGAAAAGAGGATTTAGAGAAGACTGCTCTTGCAGTGGATAAGGAAGCTGCTGTGGAGATTGCTAAGCAAATTCGTTTGAGGGATATTGGCGGAATTATTGTGATTGATTTTATTGATTTGAATCATGATGAGAGTAGGCAGGAGGTAATTGATATTTTTAAGAGGGAGCTTAAAAAGGATAGGTCTAAGGTTCAAATAGAGGGGTTTACGAAGCTTAATTTATTGGAGCTTACGAGAAAACATATTTGTAGTAATTAAAGATGTAAGTATAATAATTTATTTTTAAATAGCCTTGTTGTCGTGAATTGAGTTTTTTCAGACAGAAGGGACGGAGTTTTTGTCTAAGAATTTTCAATTCTTAGACAAATAACTCCGTCCCCATGTCTGAAATACACACAGGCTCGTTTAGAAATAGATAAATATTAAAAATAAGGAGTAATAATGAAGGTTGGTTTTATTTCTTTGGGATGTAGTAAGAATTTAATAGATACTGAGATGTGTATTGGTTTATTTAAGAAGAATAATTTTAGTATTGTAAATAACCCAAATGAAGCGGATATATTAGTAGTAAATACTTGTGGCTTTATTGAATCAGCAAAGGAGGAGGCAATTAATACTATACTGGAGATGGCTGAGTATAAAAAAACTGGAAAATGTAAGTATTTGATTGCTATGGGATGTTTGGTTAAGAGATATAAAGATGAACTTATTAAGGCTTTGCCAGAGGTTGATTTATTTATTAGTATTGATGAGTATGATGATATTTGGAAGAAAATTTCTGAACTTATAGATGAAAATAGAGAAACTAATTATTGTTTAGATTATGATGATAGAGTGATTACAACTGGAAATATGAGTGCTTATTTAAAAATTGCAGAGGGGTGTAGTAATAATTGTAC
>CANQZP010000076.1 GCA_947628395.1 uncultured Clostridia bacterium | reverse complement strand
AATGTTAGCCAAGATTATAAGGACGTAAAAACTCAATGCGTCAATTACATTCGTATCAAATACGAATATATCATTTTCCACATCTGGTTCTGTACCAAAGATTTGTCCTTTACATCCTGTGGTGTGAGCATCGCGAAATTCGCTATATTCTGCTTGGAACTTTACGAGTTTTTCAGCCAAATGCGAGTGTTTAGCTTTGAAGTTATTAATAACTTCAAACAACTTAGAAGCATCTCCTGTATTTGCCACCTCAGCGATTTGTCCAATAACCTTGGTTTGTGCAAGGTTATACATAAGAACCCCACATTGTTGCAAAATCTCATCAAACATTGCGTTGTCTTCTGTTGAGTCTCCGACAAGCTTGTTAAACTCCTCACCAAAACTTATAATTCTTTGGTAGAGTTCAGGATAGTACTGAGGAAAAGTTTCGATAATCATATCGACTTTTACAGCATCTCTTTCTTTCGCTGCACTAAAGATTTTTTTAGCAATCCCAGTTTGAGCAAGTTCAGTAGTTAACCGAACAACATGTGTATAAATTTCCTTTTTAGTCACTAGAATATACCTCCTTAGTATTTATTTTTTGTAACTATACACTAATGTGACTTACCCCTAACATATGCCACAAAAATGTATATATATTATATGACATTTTTACTGTTTAGTCAAATATTATGTATTCTATAATTAAATAGAATTTAAAATAAAGTAATTCAAGTTGATTTATGTACATTACTTTATTTTTATTACAATATATGATACAATGGGTTAAAATAAAGGAGATGAGATTATGGCAAGTAAATCAATATATCAAATATATGCAGAACTACAAGATTATGAACCAAAGATATGGAGAAAATTTCAAGTAATGAATGATATAACAGTAGCAAGATTAGCTTATATATTAATGACATTATTTGAAATGCAAGGAAGCCATTTATATAAATTTGAAGTAAATGAATTAGATAATTATATTACAAATCATTTGGAACATTATAATAAATATTTTAAAGATTACAATGATACTGAAAGTTTTTTTGGAATTGGACAATATGGTTGTATGTTTGAAGGTGAAGACATTATTCCCCATCCTGATAAAAGATATAAAGAATTAAAAGATGCAAAAGATATAAAGCTTTAAGAATAAAATCTTAGAGCTTTATTTTTTTGACCTAAAATTATATAAAAACAAATAAAAAAAGCCACAGAATCGATTGTGAGGCAAATTAAAGTTATTAGAAGAAACTTTTATAAATAAAATGTCAAAAGAAGATATTTTAAATAAGACTCTTATAATCAATTTTTTAAGTTGATAAAAAGCAATGAAAATTAAAATATAATCTTTGTTCTAAGACAACTCCTAGACGAATAGTATTAAACAAATGTAATCATATGGAGGGAGTTATAGAATGAAGGGTATTTCAATTGAAGAGCGTGCTATTGAGCTAGCACATTATATTATAGATTCAAAGGATACAGTTAGAGGGGCAGCGAAAAAGTTTGGTGTTAGTAAAAGTACAGTGCACAAAGATGTAAGTCAGCGATTATTAAAAATTAATCCAGTATTAGCTACAGAAGTTAGGAAAATTCTTGATGAAAATAAAGCTGAGAGGCATATTAGAGGTGGAATGGCTACAAAAATGAAGTATATAGAAAAAAATCAGCATAAGGCAGGGTAACAAACTTATGTAAGAAATAGATTTCAGACATGGGAATAGAGTTTTTGTTCCCATGTCTGAAATTTTTTGAAGATGTCCTATTTGATAAAGCATAAATATCACCATATTACATAAATCTTCATATTTTATTATAGGTGATATTTTATGAAGACTTTTAAACATACTAGAAAATGTAATACAAGCGATGCTGTTATACTTCACTTAGATGGGGATAGAAAATATAGTAGAAAAGCTTTTAATTTCTATAATGATTTGAATCTTAATGCTATTGTTCAAAATATACCAGAAAATAGACAGGATTTAATTATTTTAGATTTGTTAAATAAATATAAACCTAATATTTTAGTAGCAACTGGGCATGACTCAATGTATAGAAAAGGACAAGGATTCTATAATATGAATAATTATAAGAATTCCAGATATTTTGTTAATACTGTTAGAAAAGCAAGAAAATGGAATAAATCAGAAGAAGATTTTATTATTTTTGCTGGGGCTTGTGAAAGCTTTTATGAAGCAATTATGTCAGAAGGAGCAAATTTTGCATCATCACCAGGAAGGATTTTAATTGATTATTTAGATCCATTAATTGTTGCAAGTAGAGTTGCATTAACAGATAAAAATAAATTTATTACAATTCACGATATAGTACCTTTCTTAAAAGATGGAATTATAGGTGTAGGAGGGACTAAAGCAAAAGGAAAAAGATGACCAAAAAGACAAAAACACAAACTGAAATATAAACGAAATATAATTGTAATATAAATGTAATATTACAACAAAAAAGCTATAAAAAGCTACAGTTTCTAAGAAAATAGAAATATGGACTTTACTGTAGCTTTTTGACAAATTCTGTCCTAAATGATATACTGTGTTTATCAAATTTAGGAGTAGGTGATTACATGATTTATAAGTCTGATATTGCAAGTCTAAAAAGGGATATGGAAGAAAAAATTGGTCAGAAAATAATAGTTAAGGAGTCACCAGGCAAGAGAAGTAAGCCATTAGAAAAGGAAGCTATTATTGAGCAAGTTTATCCTAGTTACTTTAGAGTAAAATTTGAAGAAAACGAAAGAAGAGGTTCATATAATTATACAGATATTTTTACAAAATCTGTAGAAGTTCAAGTTTTTGATGGAGAACAATTTACAAAACTTGAGCCACCAGCTATTATTTCTAAGAAAAATAGAACTGAAGAATATGTTGGTTAAAAAAATTCCTTGAAAAAAGGAATTTTTTTTTTCTTTTATAATATAGATTTATTAAGAGTTTAAAAGGAGGATAAACTATATGGATTTAGATATTATAAAAGAAAATTTGACGATGAAGCAGTGTTTATGTGTAAAAAGAAAAAATATTACTTTGGAACAAGATTATATTTTGCCAGATGTAAAACCAGATATTATTAGTGTTTTATGCCCAAATGGAAATGTATATGTTACAAAAAGAGAAATGATAAATAATAAGGCAAAATTAGAGGGAGGTGTTAATTTATATATTACTTATTTGGCTGATAATGGCGAGAATAGGGCATTGAATGCTGAGGTCGTTTTTTCTGAACTTATTGATACAGATGTAAATGAAGATGATTGTAACTTATTAGAAAATACAAAAATAAAAAAGATTGATGTAAAGATTTTGAATGAGAGAAAAATTAATTTGAAAATTGTATTAGATGTAGAAATAAAAGCTATGAAAAAAGTGAATGTAGAATTGCTAAAGGATATAGAAAATGTTTCAGGACTTCAAAAATTGCAAAAGGAAATGCAGATTAAAAACTTAATAGGGGATGGAAATACTAAATCTTCAATTAAAGAAAATCTAAAAATAGATGATACAGATGAGATAACTGAGATTTTAAAATTTGATGTTAATATAAAAAATGTAGAGAATAAAATCAGTTATAACAAAGTTTTAGTAAAAGCTGATTGTGATATAAATGCTTTGTATTTAACAGAAGATAATAGAGTATGTTCTTGCAAACAGGATATTCCAGTTATGGGATTTATAGACGTTATGAATGTTGATGAAAATAATGTATGTGATACTAATTTTAGAATAAAAAATATGCTTGTAAAGCCTAATTCTAAGGAAGAGCATTCAATATATACTGAAATAGATTTTGATATTTTTGTAGATGTATATGAAAATAAGTCTGTTAGTTTGATAGAAGATATATATGGATTAAAAGAAAATATAGATTATTCTGTTAAAAATGCCAATATATCGACAGAAAACGAAAAAATAATCAATACTGCTTCTATATCTGAAAAGGTTCTTATTGATAATATAAATCAAATTTATGATGTGAGTACAAATGTTGATTTAATAAATAAAACTAAAAGTAATGGTATGATAAAATTTGAGGCAGAGGCAACAGTTATGTATTTATATAGTTCTTTTGAAAACCCAAATATCAATACTAAGGAAGTAAAATTAACTGTTAATTTTGATTTACCAGAAGATGTAGGAGATGATATTAAAGTAGAACTTGCAAGTGAGGGAAGTTTTGTTGTTCTTCCAGATTCTACTGTTGATTCTAGAATAGATATAAATGTTTTAAGTTCAAATAATAGTGGAATGGGAGTAAAAATAATTGATGATATAACTGTTAATGAAGATGTAAAAGAAGATGGTTATAGTATGATAATTTACTTTGTTCAGAAGGGTGATTCTTTGTGGAAAATTGCTAAAAAGTTTAAAAGTACAGTAAATGAAATTGCTAGGGTAAATGAAATAGAAAATGAAGAACAAATTGATATTGGTCAAAGATTATATATTCCAAGAGCGGTGTAGAAAATGGATATTATTTATTCTAGGAAACTTATAAGGATGAATAAAAAGAGAAAAATAGTAATACTGATTTTATTATTAGTATTACTATTTTGCATATTGGTAAGAAAAATTATTTATCCGATTTTTATAACAAATTGTGAATATAAGGCTAAGACTCTAGCAATTGAAATTACTAATGATGAAACTAAAAAAGTGATGGATAAATATTCTTATGAAGATTTAATTAATATACAGACTGATAATAATGGTAATATTAGTTTTTTAGAATCTAATATAGTAGTGATGAATAAAATAATATCTGAAATCACATCTAATGTTCAAAAAGCTTTTCAGGAAGAGGAGAATAATCATATAAGTATAAATTTAGGTGTTTTTACAGGAACTAAAATTTTATCATCAATCGGGCCTAAATTAGATATTAATATTGTTTCTGCTGGAAATATTGAAACGAATGTAAGGTCGGAGTTTTTTTCTGTAGGTGTCAACCAATCTATACATAGGATTTATTTGGATATAGTTTGCGGGGTTAATATAACAACTCCTATAAGTAGTGTGAAAAAAGAAATAAAGAATCAAGTTTTACTTGGAGAGACTGTAATAGTTGGAAATACTCCAGAAACAAATTATACAATAGAGAGTATAGATGCTAATAATGCCTTAGATGTAATTAATTAAACGAAATTTTAATACAAAAACCTCAGAAGTTTTAATACTTCTGAGGTTTTTGTATTAAAGCAAATTATCTCTTAGTAAATTATAAGAGTTGATTTATTAGTATTTTATAAAATTTTTGTATATTATATGTCTTTTGCTCAATTACTATTAATAACGACTAGTAAATATTAAACTATTTTAGTAAATTACAGTAAAACTATAAAAAAATATTGAAAAAATAATAAGCTATATGATACAATATATGAAAAATGGGAGAAAGTGATAATATGATAGATGAGAGAACAAAGAAGATATTATTAGCATTATAAAACATTGTAATATAATAGAAGATACGAAAAAACATTTTGGCAATGATTATAATAATTTTGAAGAAAATAGCATATATCAAAATGCAATTCTTACACCAGTTACTCAAATAGGAGAGCTAGTAAAGAGATTATCAAATGAGTTTAAACAAAATTATAAAGAAATACCTTGGAGAAATATTGCAGGAATGAGAGATATAGTAGTACATAATTATGAAACTATTGATAAATTGATATTATGGAATGTAGCAGATAAAGAAAC
>CANQZP010000075.1 GCA_947628395.1 uncultured Clostridia bacterium | reverse complement strand
ATTAACAACCAATTCTATTTTTAATTTAATATATCTATCTTTCATTAAGCTGTCACCTATATATAAATATTAATAAAAAACTTGTACTATTCCATTATTATTAATTAGTGTTGATCAATAATATCCCTATTTAAGTTCTCCTATTATATATACATTAATCTACTCATAAAATTTCTACTATTTCTTAAAAATTTCTTTCAAAATTTTTAAGAGGCATAGAATCTCTATCTATCGATAGCGCTTCTATACCTCCACACGTCAAAAAATGGTATTCAAATTTTAAAATCCTTAATACAGTGTATTTTGTTAAATTTGATACCTATGGATTTCGGATTTATTACAAAATATGATTTTTTCGCAATTCTATGGTACTGTAGAACATAAAATTTTTGTATTCTAATTACTATATTGCATCATAATTTCGTTAACAATACTTGAACGACTACTTAATGAACAAAATATAGGTTTAAAGTTATATTTTTTATATATCTTCACTAATTCTTCAGAAAATTTTACTACTTCTTCAAAATCAGGTGCTACTTTATTAGAATATGGTGTGCATTTTTTGGGTTGAAAAACGCTATAGTCAAACACAATTCCATTTTTTGCAATTTTATTTGCAAATTCTATTGTTTCTTTCATGCTATCCAACCCTAATACGAAATTGCTTCTTACATTACCTTTTCCATATACTTTAGTTGCTTCTTGCAGTTTATTCATAAAATCATTATATTTCATTTTACCTGGACAAGTATTATTAAAATTTTCTTCAGAAACTACTTCTAAATTATATTGAATCTGTTTAATTCCCATTTGCTTAATTCTTTTAATTCTGTCTAATGTATCATGTGGAGCTATATTCAAATAATTATCAAATTTCTGTAATTCTATTGTTTTACTTAAATACTTTATAGTTTCTTCTGCTATATCCCAGACATCTTTATTAGTCGGCATATTGCCTGCCATAAAAAATATATGAATATGATTTAATTTGTTTTCTTTAATGATTTTGTTTAATGAATATTCCAAACCTTTTAAATATTCTTCTTTACTATCATTCCACCACTTTTTTACATTAAAATTATATTTTACTAAATTATTCAATGTTGGTTTTACAGTATTATCATCATTTTTCTTTGGATGTAAGTCACAAAATTTACATGGCTTTCCTGCAAGCCAATTGAAACATCCCTCAAAAAATAGAATTGATACTCTATCCACTCCCACTATGTCTATATAATCACCTATACATACATCTTTTTTTACAACTTCATATGGAATTTTTTCCTTTAAAATATCTGCTTTTTTTACCAATTCAATATTAATATCAACTTTTTTATCATCAATTTTCATACAGATTTTATTTTCATTCAATATTATTGTAATAGGCGATTTTTCATTATAACGCAATTTTACGACACTTTTAGTATTTCCATCACTAATTATTATTTCAGATGGTATAACGGTTTTGTCTTGCGATATATCATATACTTGATAACCATTTGCTTTGGGTTGAACTACTCTCCATTTAACTTTATATGCATCTATGTTACTAACTTTATTAAATAAATCAAGAGGCTCAAATTTTACTCCATATTTCAATAATAGTATTTTCCATTTAGCTATTGGAGAAAAATTTTTATATTCATCTAATATTGTATTCATACTATCCACCTATCTTTCACTTTTCTCATCTTTCTTTTTAATTATCTCATTCTTAATTAATGATATTATTTTTAATACATCCTTTTCATCGTGAAAGTCCATTCCTTCAGTATTTAATTGTATTATGTTAGGATATTTTTTATATAGCTCTAAATAAAGTTTTCTTACCTGACAGTGATGGTTAAATGATTCTTTCGCTTGTTCATATTCTGCATTTCTTTTTCTAAAAAATTTATATAATTGTTTTTCTGAACATACAATTCCTATCATTATATCTGGAAAACCCAACAAATTTATATCCTGTTGATTCATTTCAGTTGCAAGTTTACGTTCAAATTCATCTTTCATCTCTCTAATATGTACTTCTGAAGTTAGAAAACATGTATCCAATATAACATCTCTATACTTGCTTAATTTTTTAGCTCTTAACATAGCCTCTGTTCTTCTATTTCTAAACCATATTTGTGTTTTTAGCGAATGTGGATTTTCATTTAATTCTCTAACAATATTTGTTGGCATATCATAAAACTCTTTAATTAATTCACAATTTAATTTTTTAGATAATTTTTCAGATAAAAGTGTTTTTCCACATGCTGGTGGACCCATTATACTCATAATTTTTCCCATTATATAACTCCTTTTATAGCTTTTATTGCTTCCATACATGTTTCTTTTAATGAATTGCAAATTTTTATTTCTGGGCAATCTTGATTAATTCTTCTAGTTATATATCTTTTGTTTGAAAATCCTTCCTCAATTCCTAAAACAATTTTTATATTTTTATTATTTTCGTGTTTTGTCTTCCACTCTGCTAACTCAAATCGTGTTGTTTGTGCATATGCTCTTTCACAATAGTGTACATTCTCCTTAGCAAGCCAAAATAAAATAACTCCATTTTTAGCAGCTTTATTTAAATAAAAAGTTTCCCAATCTACTTGTTCTTCGTAAATGAATTGCTCATCTATATAATCTTTTCTTGGGTTGGCAATATCTACTTCTGGCAATTTTTCCATAATAATTTTAATTGCTTCTTTCTGCCAATCTATTGCTCCCTGAATTGGTCCTGCTAAAAAAATTATTTTTCTCTCCTCTTCGTATCTTTTAGGCGGTAATATTATTTTCCCCATTTCTTTCTCCTTTTATAATTTAGCTAATAGATATGAATATCCTTCTTCAAACATAATATTAACTTCATTTTTTAAATGTTTGTTTTTACTTTTATATATATCAAAAATATCCCAATATGTTCCTATAAACATTTTTTCATTATCAATATTTAGCTCTTCTGCTATTTTAAATATACTTTCTTCTTCTCCATGTATTTCTAGAAAAAGGCCGAAAGGTAATTCATCTAAATTTATTATATTACCATTATAATTCCATTTTAATCTGTATTTTTCCATTATGCCTACTTGTTTCAATCCAATACCTTTCAATAGATGATCTAAATTGTCTACATCATCAACTTCTATTTCAACATCTTTTCTTATAAAGACTGTATCATCGTTATTTTCATTAATTTTTTCCTTTAATGAAATAATATTATCAAATCCAGTTCTCACTCTTACAAACTTTCCTTGTTTTTCGAGATTATTGTCTTTATCATCATATCTAATTGTTTTTTCCTTTGATCCACCTATTAAAACAGCATTACTATTTCTCAATTTTTCTATTATACTAGAATCTTTTAAAATAAATTTAAGTTCTTTATTAATTTTTTCCATACACAAAAAACCTTTCTCTATTTAATAAAAAATTATTATTTCTTTAATTTTCTTTTAAAATTTCTATATACATATCTCTGAAAAAAGATTTTTCTTTTAAATTTAATGTATCACTTTTTAAAATTGTATTTAATATCATTACATAATCTGAATTAATTATGTTGTTTTTATTTTTTGGATTTAGCCCTAAAACAATTGAGTTTCCACCTTCTTTATCAATTATTTCTTTAGTTTTTTTTATAGTTTTTCCAGAATACATATTATCTATAATTAAAACGTTTTTTCCTTTAATTGTTTTTTTGAATAATTCAAAACTATTCCCTTTGGTTTTTTCTATATGTACCTCTAAAAACATTATTTTATCAATAATTTTTGGATTAACAAATGAAGATAAATATTTAAAACATCCAAAAGGAATAAATAAAATAACATCTATCTTATTAAAATCAATTACTTCAAGATTTAAAATTTCAAATATTTTTTCATTGTATGAATTTACATTTTTTATAAGTTTTATTTTTTCATTTATTTCATTAAAAAAGTTTTGTTCTTTATTAGATCTTTTTTCTAATGCAATTGTATGTTCTACTAATCTCTTTTTCAATTTAATTTCTTTTTCAAAAGAATATTTTAAATTTATGTAATCATTTAAATTCGCAAATTTGTTAGCCATATCCATTTTTAAATTCTTTATTCTTTTATCACTACCTGAAATTCTTATCTCATTCTCAAGTATCGGTCCATATGATACCAAATATTTAAAGTTTTTATAAAAAATGTTCTTTTCTTGTATAATACTATCCTCTGGTGGAATCATTCTAAACCCATCATAATATGGATTAAATGTCCATCCATTATTGTATAGTTCATTGACTTCAATTAAGTCATTAGTATAGTACTCTACCCCACTTCTAGCATAACTAACATATGTAATATTTTTTTCAAAAATATTAGTTACTTCTAATGAAGTCATTATTACCTCTCTCCTTCATCTCTTTGCAATATATTAATTATTCTTTTTCTTGCTTCACTTGTTTTTAAACCATCTAATCTTCCTGAATTAATCATTACTCCTTCTCCTTGCCAAGCTGATTCTCCATTAAGTAACATATCTAAAGCATATATATTGTTATTAATATTTATAAAATTATTTAATTTTGTTTTGTCTATCCATTTTACAATATGCTTTTTACTTTCTTCCTCTGATATTTCTTCACATTTCTCATCTTTTAAATGTCCAAAAACTATTTCTAAAAGAGCGTATCTATTAACTCCCTTATATCCCGCATAAAAATGGTTTATAATTTTAAATATGCTTTTTCTATCAATATCCACATTACTATATCCTGTTTCTTCAAACACTTCTCTTAATGCTGCTTGTTCAGCTTTTTCATCTTTTTCTAATCCTCCTAATACAAAGGATTTACAATTTCTTCCTTTACAATCTAAACATAAATATTTATCTTCTTCACTATGCTTTATAATCGCTATTACACTATGTCTTTTTTGTGTTGGTACATCCATTCTTACAGTTTCATCTCCTGTTCCATAAAAATACGGTGCAACAACTTGTTTTATTGGTAAATTTTTAGCTTTAGAATATTCAAAGTCTTCCTTAATATGAGCAGGAATACAAAGTTTTATTTCTTCTCCCTTTATTAATGGAATCTTTTCATTGTTAAGAGGGTTTACCACAAACTCTCCATCTTCAAATTCTCCATTATAAAATAAGGCTACAGCACCTCCTAATATCTCTGGTCTTTTTAGCTTTACAGATACTCTTTTTCCTTTACTTGATACCATATTTATTGTTATCTCATCATTTTTTACGTTTTCTTTCAAAATTAATCCTCCCTATATTATTAATATATTTAAATATTCAAATATTACAAAAACCAAATTATACAAAAAAAGCACAATAGTATCTGCAAGAATACATATTTATATTTATCCTTTTCATAACTATCATCCTTTCCTTAATAACTTGTTATTATTTTACAATCCTATAATAAATACCGTTTATTTACATAATATTAGAAAATAATTTTTACCATTATTATAGTGACATTTTATCATATTCGTTTACATAAATCAATATTTTACAAAAATTTTACCTTTAATTATAAAATTATATTTTTATTGTATAATAATTTATTTATTACTAATTCTATCTTTAATTTCATATATCTTTCTTCTAGTAATCTTTTATCTAATATAAATTTATTGATAAAGAACTTGTATTAGTATAAGTTAATTTTTCATAATATATATACATTATTCTGCTCATAAAATTTCTACTATTTCTTAAAAATTTCTTTCAAAATTTTTAAGAGGCATAGAATCTCTATCTATCGATAGCGCTTCTATACCTCCACACGTCAAATTGGAGCATTAAAATCTTAAAGTTCTTGTTGCTCTATGTTTTTACTATTTCTCAACTTGTCGCAAAATTTTC
>CANQZP010000074.1 GCA_947628395.1 uncultured Clostridia bacterium | reverse complement strand
ATTATTTATTTTTATTATTTATTTTTATTATTTATTTTTATTATTTATTTTTATTATTTATTTTTATTATTTATTTTGTTTATATTAATTTTTTCTTTTTTAAAATATTTGCCCTTCCATATATCTTCAACGGAAAAATTTTATATCTTGCAAAAATAAAAGTTGATTTCTCCTATACAATAAAAAAAAGCAATAGTATTTTAAACTACTGCTTTTGGCGGAGAATGAGGGATTTGAACCCTCGCGGCCCTAAACGAACCCTAACAGTTTAGCAAACTGTCCCCTTCAGCCACTTGGGTAATTCTCCATCGCTGTTCCTTATTATAATATAAATATTAAAATCAGTCAATAATTTATTTTTAAAAACTTTTGACAATTTTTTTTATTACTGGTATAATTTATATATATTTTTAAAAAAAGGAGAAGAAAAATGGAAGAAAATAACAATCAAAATAATGTAACTAATAACTCTACAGCAGGAAATGGACCATCTAACGCTCTTGCTATAGCTGGATTTGTTGTTTCACTATGTTCACTACTTATTAACTTAGCAGGTATTGTTGGTCTTGTTGGAACAATTCTTTCTGCTGTAGGATTATACAAATCAAAAAATCTAAATGGTAAAGGAAAAGGATTAGCTATTGCTGGTATAATAATAGGAGCATTTAGTATTATTTATGGAATATACTCTATATTTGCAGCAGCTTCTGCTTTGTCAGACTTATTTGATTCTTTATCATAATTAAATGAACAGAATAATATTAAAAAATAGTACTTTTATAAGTACTATTTTTTATGCAAAAAAAAAGAATATTTTTATATATTCTTTTTGGCGGAGAGGGTGGGATTCGAACCCACGGTAGGCTACAAACCTACGCCAATTTTCAAGACTGGTGCCATAAACCAACTCGACCACCTCTCCGTATACGACAATTAATAGTTTACCATGCAAATTATTAATTGTCAATAGAAAAAATTAATTTTATTCCATTGCTTTTTCTAAAGCTTTCTTTTCCTCTTCTGATAATATATATTCTGATTTTCCGTTATTTACAGGTTTTGCATATATATTACTAGAATTTCTAGAATAAATACCATTTAATATAATTCCATTATTATTTTTATCTAATAAAGCTATTGCAAAACTTAAATTGCTTCCTACATCGTCAAATGCGTTATATCTAACAATTCCCATCTTTTGAATACAATTATCAATTCTTTTTTCTATATTTTTATTTTCAGCTATTAATATCTTATTTTCTTCATTTACTTGATTGATTATTCCAAAATAATCTTTTAGCGTTTTTTCAATATCTTTATCTTCGAATTTATTTATAAAATCCTTGTATTTTCTTTCTAATTTTAATAATTTTCTTTGATGAAAAACTAATATTATTAAAGCTATAATTGTTAATAATTGAAAAATAATGAATACCTTATCATTATAAAAGAAATTTGTTATCTGCTCCATACTAATCACTTCCTTATTTTATTAAGTCTAGTATGCGCTCTAAATCATCATTTGATGTATATTCTATAACAATTTTTCCTTTTCTTGCACCTGCATTTAATTTTACTTTTGTTCCGAAAAAATTCTGAAAAGAATGTTCAATATCCCTGTATATAGCTTCATATTTCTCATTTTTCTTTGGCATAGCTTTTCTAGATTTAGTTTTTTTCTCAGCCTCTCTAACACTATCACCTGATTCAATCATATATAATGCCATATCGTACTGTTTATCTGGATTTTCAAATCCTAATAGAGCTTTACAATGACCTTCTGTTAGTTTACCCTGCAAAGCTAATTCTATAACCCTTTCATCCAAATTTAATATTCTCATTGTATTTGCTACAGTACTTCTACTTTTTCCAACTATTTCAGCAACTTCTTGTTGAGATAAATTATATTGAGTCATTAGTTGCTTCATTCCTCTTGCCTTTTCTATTGGATTTAAATCTTCTCTTTGAATATTTTCTATTAAAGCAATTTCTTTATTCTTTTTTTCATCATTTTCTCTTATAATTGCTGGTATTTCAGTAATTCCAGCTTTTTTAGACGCTCTCCATCTTCTTTCTCCAGCAATAATTTTATAATAATCATCTACTTTAGTAACAATTATTGGCTGAATAACACCATATCTTTTAATAGAATCTGCAAGTTCATCTAAAGATTCCTCATCAAAATTTCTTCTAGGCTGATCCCTATTAGGTTCAATTTCTGTTATTTTCAAATTTTGAACCATTTCATTAGATACTTCTTCTTCTGTAACGCTTGAAAATAGTGCATCCAAACCTTTTCCTAAACCTGTCATTTTTGCCATTTTGACAACCTCCTTATTTCATATGTTTTGCTTTATCTATAGATTCTTGATTCTTCAAAAATTCTTTTGCTAAT
Organism: uncultured Clostridia bacterium; assembly: GCA_947628395.1. Classification (GTDB taxonomy): domain Bacteria; phylum Bacillota; class Clostridia; order TANB77; family CAG-508; genus UMGS1994. Next base: position 3,466 of record CANQZP010000074.1, on the reverse strand, counting down.
TTCTCATAACTTTTTGCACCCTTTGATCTTGGATCATATAAAGTAATAGGCATACCATAACTTGGAGCCTCGCTAAGCCTTACATTTCTAGGAATTACAGTTTTAAAAACTTTATCACCAAAATATTTTTTTACTTCTTTTACAACTTGATTAGATAAGTTTGTCCTAATATCATACATTGTAAGTATTGCTCCCTCTATTTCTAGAGACTTATTTAAATGTTTTTTTACTAAATTAATAGTATTTAATAATTGGCCTAATCCCTCCAACGCATAGTATTCGCACTGTACAGGAATCAATACAGAATCAGCAGCTGTAAAAGCATTTAATGTAATTAATCCAAGTGATGGTGGACAATCTATCAATATATAATCATATTTATCTTTTACCTTGTCCAACTGTTCTTTAAGTCTATATTCTCTAGACATTAAAGGCACAAGTTCAACTTCAGCACCAGCTAAATTCATATTTGAAGGACAAATTTTTAATTTTTTTTGTATAGTTTCTTTAAGAGTTTCTTCAATATCTTTTTCATTTATCAAAACATCATATAAAGATACTTCTACATTTTTATCCAAGCCAACACCACTAGAAGCATTACCTTGTGGATCTGCATCAATAATAATTACATCTTTTCCTTTTTTAGCTAATATAGTACTTAAATTGACTGTGGTTGTAGTCTTTCCGACTCCTCCCTTTTGATTTGCAACAGCTATTATTTTGCCCAAATTCATCCCTCCAATCTTTCCTTAATATAATATAAAAATTATTTTAATATGTCAATAAATTTGAAAAATATTACAAATTTTTTTTATATTTTTTAAATTTATTTTAATTTATCCACAATCTTTTGTAAGAAATAAAAAAGTTATCCACAATTGTTCCACAAAAAATGTTCCACGTTTTTTGTGGAACATCATTTTTTTCATTTTTTCTATAAAGGTTCTTTTAAAGGTCTACCTTTTTTTCGAGGATATATCTGTTCGGTATTAATTATTTTTCTAATAATAATTAAACACCTATTATTATCACCTATTTTATAATTTTCAACAGTCTCTATTCTGCCTCCCAGAAGCTTTATAGCATTTTTAGCTTTTTCAATTTCTTCATCTGGATTTGGCCCTTTCATGCAAATACATATACCTCCTACCTTTGCAAAAGGCAACATATATTCAACTAAAGTTGATAAATTAGCTACTGCTCTAGATACAACTGTATCAAATTTTTCTCTATAATTTTTATCATCTGCCAAATCTTCTGCTCTAATATGTTTTGCTTCTATATTTTTAAAATTTAATTTTTCTATTGTATCTTCCATAAAATTAACTTTTTTATTAATAGAATCAATTAAAGTAATATTTAAATTATCATCCTTTATTTTCAAAGGAATTCCTGGAAACCCAGCTCCAGAGCCAATATCAAGAGTTCTATGTCCTTCTATTTTTTCATAAATATATAAAGAATCAATAAAATGTTTTAATATTATTTCTTTTTCATCCTTTATAGCAGTCAAGTTTATTTTACTATTCCATTCTATTAAATTATTCATATAATTATAAAAATTTAAAAATTGAGTTTCATCCAAATTTATATTTAATTTTTTTAATTTCTTATTAAATTCATCTTTAAAATCATTTATTTCCACTTTCAGATTCCTTTCTAAACTGCTCTAAATAAACTAATAACACAGAAATATCAGATGGTGAAACCCCTGATATTCTAGAAGCTTGGCCAATTGAATATGGTTTAAATTTAGATAACTTTTGTCTAGCTTCTATTCTTATTCCCTTAACATCTTCATAATTTATATCAGAAGGAATTATTTTTTTCTCTAATTTTTTAAAATTTTCAACCTGAGCTTCTTGCATTTTTATATATCCTTCATACTTAACCATAATTTCAACTTCATTAGTTACTTCTTTTTCTAATTCAGATCTATTTTCATCTATCTCTTTTAACGAATCATAAGTCAATTCAGTTCTTTTAAGTAATTCAGATAATTTTACTCCCCCAACTATTTCAGAAGTTTTATTTTTCTTTAAAAATTCATTTACTTTATCAGTAGGTTTAATTATAGTATTATTTAATCTCTCAATTTCCTTTTCAATTTTTTCTTTTTTATCTAAAAATTTTTTATATCTTTCTTCAGAAATTAAACCTATTTCATATCCTATTTGAGTCAAACGCAAATCAGCATTATCTTGTCTTAAAAGCAATCTATATTCTGCTCTTGAAGTCATCATTCTGTAAGGCTCGTTCGTACTCTTAGTAACAATATCATCAATTAAAACACCTATATATGCATCAGATCTATCTAAAATAATAGGCTCTTTATTTTGTAATTTTCTAGCTGCATTTATACCTGCTATTATTCCTTGAGCTGCAGCTTCTTCATAACCTGATGTACCATTTATTTGACCAGCAAAAAATAATCCATCAATATTTCTAAGTTCTAAAGAACTTTTAAGTTGAGAAGGTTCAATACAATCATATTCTATAGCATAAGCAGGTCTAGTAAACTCAACATTTTCAAGTCCTGGCAAAGTCCTATACATCTGAATTTGAACATCTTCTGGAAGAGAAGAACTCATCCCCTGTACATACATTTCATCAGTATCTAATCCCATAGGTTCAATAAAAATTTGATGTCTTTCTTTGTCAGCAAATCTAACTACTTTATCCTCAATAGAAGGACAATATCTAGGCCCTGTCCCCTCTATTTTTCCAGAATATAATGGAGACCTATGCAAATTATCTCTAATAATTTTATGAGTTTTTTCATTTGTATAAGTTAAATAACAAGGTTCTTGTTCAAAATATTCTAACTTATCATCAAAAGAAAAAGGAATAATCTCCTCATCCCCTTTTTGTATCTCCATTTTAGAAAAATCAATACTGTTTTTATTAACTCTCGCAGGTGTACCAGTCTTAAACCTAACAATATTTATTCCCATTTCTTTTAGACATTTAGACAATTTATTAGCAGGAAAAACACCATCAGGTCCACTTTCAAAAGAATTTTCACCAATAAATATCTTTCCTTTTAAATAAGTACCTGTTGCAAGTATAACACTGTCAACCTCATAAATAGCTCCTATATTGGTTTCTATGGAATTAACCTTATTATTTTCTAATTTTATGTTTACTATTTCTGCTTGTTTCAAAAATAAATTTTCTTGTTTTTCAATAGTATGCTTCATTTCTCTTTGATATTTTTTTCTATCAGCTTGAGCCCTTAAAGAATGTACAGCTGGACCTTTTGATGTATTTAACATTCTTATTTGAATTAAAGACTTATCTATATTTTTTCCCATCTCTCCACCTAGAGCATCTATTTCTCTTACTAAGTGCCCTTTTGAAGTACCACCTATATTAGGATTACATGGCATATTAGCCACAACCTCTAAACTAATAGAAAATAATAAAGTTTTCATTCCCATTCTTGCAGCTGCAAGAGCTGCTTCAC
>CANQZP010000073.1 GCA_947628395.1 uncultured Clostridia bacterium | reverse complement strand
ATATTGATCATACTCCTTTCTACTTTGGCAGTTGCCGATGTAATTATAATTGGAAAGATTTCTATACTTTTGATGCCGTGTTATTATATCATAAAATAAGGCAAATAACAACATTTTAGCAAAATCTATATAAAATTCACATAATTTGTTTTTGGTTGACAAGTAAGTCAGCATTAGCATAAATAATATGTGGGAAAGAATAAAATAAAAAACAGACAAAAGAAGCACCAATTTGATATGATGTTTTTGTTAGAAAACAATGTCATACAAAGGAAGTGCTTCTTTATGATAAATAGCATAATACAAAGTATAATAGAAAACAAGGACTTTTTAGAAAAAAGTTTAGAAAATAGCATAAAAAATAATAGAAAAACTGAAGACGATAAGCGCAAAGAGAAGGTAAAAGATAGCTGGAAATATATAAAAAATCAATGGGATGGCATAGAAATCTATGAAACAGAAGGCAAATATTTAAAAGGATGTAGTGCAGAAGGACATATAAGTCATGTATATGCAGACAGAATGAGTTCAAGACCTAGAACATGGTGTGATGATGGAATAGACAAAATGAGTAGATTAAGAGTATTTGTAAGCAATGGAGGGAAGATATATGAAGAATTAATAAAAAAGAAAAAAATTATTAGATAAAAATATTATTACTCAAGAAGAATTTGATAAAAAGAAAAATGAATTGTTAAATAATGAAAGTGTACAAAGTGACAACAAAGATGAAACAATAACAGAAACTAAAAAAGAAAGCAATTCGCTAGGTGTAGCAGCATTAACTTTAGGAATTATAGGAATGTGTTTTTCTTTTATACCATACATAAATTGTCTTTCTATTATTTTAGGATTTCTTGCATTTATTTTTGGTGCTGTTGGCATTTTTGTTAATCATAAGAAAGGACCGGCCATTGCAGGATTCATACTTTCTTTGTGTTCTATTTGCATTGCAATTTGGGTAATGTCTAATATGCCAAGAAAAGAAAATAGTAATACTACCAATACTACAGATAACACTACAACATCAGTATCTCAACAAAATAATATAGTAAATATAGGAGATGTTATCAAAGGAAAAGATGTAGAAGTTAGTGTTGAAAGTGCACAGTTCGCACAAGATGTTTTACCACCTAACAAAGGAATATACTATACACATTATCAAGTAGACGATTCTTCAAATACATATTTATATGTAATTCTTAATTGTAAAAATATTTCTACAATTGATATAGATGCAGATTCCGTTGCTTCTATAAAAGTAAAATATAAAGATTCATATACATATAAAAGCTTCTCAGCAGTTCCAGATGATTCACTTGGATTTACATACTCAAGTATTACAAACATTAAACCATTGACATCTCAAAAAATATATTATTTAGCTGAAATGCCTAAAAGCATAGCAGATGAGACAGATACTCCTGTCACAATTGAAATTGAAGTAGATAATAAAACATATACATGTAAATATAGATGAAAAAATAAGTGTCAAAATTATCTGACACTTATTTTTTTACTTAAATATAAGAGTATGAACTAAAGTAATAATAGAATTAATTTTTTTACGGTTTCTCGTATTTTTCACAAAAATTTTTTACCAATTGAGCTACTTCTGCTCGTGTAACAAGCTTCTTTGGATTAATGATATGTTTATCTGTTCCAGTTATTAATCCAGACTTAATTGCCCAGATTACTGGTTCTTGGGCATAGTCAGATACATCTTTAAAATCATAAAAATAATTTTCAATATTTTCATCATTTTCAACCATTATATTAGTATAATCCCAATATCTTGCTAATCTATATAAAATACAGATTATCTGCTCACGTGTCATTTCAGCATTAGGTGCAAATTCAGTGTCACTAATACCTTCGATTATAGCATGAGTATATGCCCAACGCACATCATCATAATAATATTTTTCAGGATCTATATCTCTAAGAAGTACTCTATTTTCAGTTTTTAAATTTCCTGAAATTCGATTAACTACAGAAGCAAACATAGCTCTAGTAATGTTTTCATCTGGGTGAAAAAGGTCATCGGTTCCAACCATAATACCTTTTTCTGTTACCCAGGAAACAGATTTACTGTACCATACATTTGGTTTTACATCATCATAAATACTAATACTAGATGAAGATAATACTTCGTCTATATTGGAAATAGTAGATGTATTATTGCTTAAAATTGGTTCATCAGAAGAAACAATTTGATCTTCATGAGTTGAGTAAACTACTACATTAAATAAACAAAGTCCCAACAATATTACATAGATTGTAACAAGTAAAAATTTTAGCTTTTTATTCATTAAATCTTCCTTTCGTCATTCTCTAATTGTTAATTTAATTATTACTGTTGTTCATATTCTTTTTTCAATGTACTACATTAAAAAACTTTGTTGCTAGGTTTTCTAATATATACCACTTACATATTTTATCAAATTTATGATTAAAAGTCAAACAGCGTCAACAAATTATGTAAATATATTACACATATAAAATAAAGAAAAACTTTACTTTAATAATCATTTATAATATACTAATCTAAAAATTATAAATGGAGGAAAAAATGAATAAATTAGATAAGTTAGAAAAACTTCAAGAACTCAAAAAAAATGGTACAATTAGTGAAGAAGAATTTGAAAACGAAAAAAAGAAGATTTTAAATGAAAATGAAATAACAAAATCTAAAGGAAATAAAAAAGTTTCGATTATATCATTTATTTTAAGTGGAATATTATTAGTAATGACAATAGCTTTTATAGCTTTCTGTTTTTATTGGTATAATGAAGTTGATGATATATCTATGGATTATTATATGGCAATGAATGAATATCTAGACTATAAAGAAGAAGGATATACATACAGATACTTTTATGAAAATGCTAAAGAAGAATATGAGGACTTAAAAGAAATATATGATGAAAGAGAAGGCAAATATAAATTTTTTAAATATGGAAGTTATGTAACAGGAGGTTTATGCATAGTAGCATTAGGTGTAGGTATTTTGTTCATAGAAAGGAAGAAAAAGGATAATAAAAATGAAAAAAGAAAATAAAAAGTATGTAAATTTAAAAATAATTAGTATAGTATTAATTGTCACAGGAATCGTTTATATAATTGCAGGTAGTACAATTGCTGCTTTATGGGAATATATTCAAGCAGATGGATGGGGAGTTGTAATGCTTATCGAAGGAATATTTTATTTTTTGACAGCTTGTGGACTAATATTAAAACAATTATTACCAGAGAAAAAACTTATTATATGTTTATTGATTGGATATTTAACTACAATTATAGGAATAATAGTAACATTAATATTTAAATCAGTAAATAAAAACAAGACTGAATACAGAGGTGATAAATACGAAAATTTAGAAAAATTAAAGAAATTGAAAGATGAAGGCGTAATAACTGAAGAAGAATTTAATACAGAGAAAAAGAAAATATTGGAGTAATGGAGGAGAAAATGAAAATAGGAAAATATAAATTTAAATTAATGGTAATAATTTTTATAATCTCATTGATTCTTCCAATTATAATGATAGTAAAAGAAGAAATAAAAGTAAGTTTATCAATAAAAAATACAAAAGATATATTAAGTGATATAGATGCAGATGAAATGAAGGAAGAAATAATAGATAAGTTAAAAGATACTGACCTAAACGTAAATACATCATCTATAAAGACTGAGTTTGAAGAGATACAAAAAATTGATAAAGATATTTTAAAAATGTGTACATATTCAAGTGGAGACGACGAAAAAGGTTTTGTATATGCTTTTATAATTGATGAAGATGAAGAAAAGGGAATTGCAATACCACTTTTTAGGATTAAAAGTGATTCAGATGGAATGTTTAAAAACATAGAATATATTAGTGGTCATAATTGGCTAGATAGTGATTCATATATTTCAAGTGCGATAAATAATGTATTGAAAACAGAGTATGGGCTAGAAGATGCAATGGGATATCATGGTATGAGATATTCAAGAGAATATTATGGACCTGCACATAAACCTTCAATAATAGGAGATGAAAAATCAATTAAATATAGAGATGAAGATATTGCAAGTGAAATTATAAAAGAATTTAATCATGGTGGAAGTTCTAGTTATTATAATCATATACTATACACTAAAGAAAGAACCGTAATTTGGGGATTCCTTGATTAATCATTTAAAAATAAATTTATATGATAAAATTATTATATAAGTTATTTTAGAGGTAATAAAATGTTTGTATTAAAAAAGAGAGAAAAGAAAGAATATGTACCATTTACATGTAGAATAGAAAAAGAACAACTAAATAAAATTCGAAAAATTGTTATAGAAAATGATTTAAAATCAATAAATCAATTTATTAATGATTGTATAAGATATGCTATAGACCATATAAAAGAAGAATAAGAAAAGTGGCTTCTCGCCACATGTCACTCGCTTCACTCGAGCGAATATAGGTAACTTGAGCCTTGCCCTGTATACAGAAAAATCTCAAATATTGCCAAGATAAAAGCCGATTTTTTCCGATATAACAAAAACACACTATACATCTTAGTATAGTGTGTTTTACTATTATTACTATTCTTCTATAGCTTTTTTAGCATATCTAATATAGTAGAACATTATTATTAAACCTGCTAAACTTGAGACTAATGAACTAATTGTCGTTTGATCTTTTGTTATCTGCATAATCATTGGAATTAATCCTATAAGTGCGAATACAAATACTATTGTTGCTAATACTATATTAACTTTTCCTTTACTCTTTCCACTTGCTTGACGTAAACCTGCAATTCCAAGATATAAATCAAATAGTACTCCAATTGCTGTTGCTCCTATTGTTCCGTAAAGTGTAATATCTGTTAATTTGTCTTTCATGTCTTCTAATTCTTTGTTTTGACTTATAGATTCTTCAACTTGTTTGTCTATATTATCTTTTAATTCTCCTTTTGCAAATCCTATTCCAAAAAGAACGACATTAAATATTGCTAAAATAATGATTATGTAACTAGTTATTTTTAAATTTTTCTTATTTTCGTCCATTTTTCTTCTCCTCTCTTTATTATTGTATAGGAAAAATCGACTTTTTAGCTTGACATAATATGAGATTTTTCCGTATACAACAAAATTAATTTACATTGATTCGTGCAATAATTGCGAAGCAATTTTGCACATGTGGGCGTCGAAATCTTTGATTTCGGTTACGCCCAATTTTTTTATTATATGTACATTATAATAAATTTAGTTAATTAAATCAATATAATGATAAAAATTTCTTATGACTTTTATCCCCAAAAACGCTATACTATTCATATAACGCTTTTCGTGGTGAACCCAAACTTGCTAAATCCGAACCCCCATATATTTAATAATATATTTTTATACTAATAGCATTTTTGAAATACTTGTTTTTACATTTCAAAAATGCTATAATACCTTTGTAATAGTTTTAGTTTCACCTTTGGAAAATAAATATTTTCGGAGGTGCAAACCTCCGAATCAGTGATTGGAGGAACTTTTATGTTTAATTTCAAGTCTTATTTAAAAAGAATCGTACGGAATGAATTTAAAGCCAATTTAAAAAATCATCCTCTAGGAAATCAGAATATATACAGACTTCACTATATTCTATATTATAGAACACAGGATGATACCGATGCTTTTAGAACTATCGACTATCCTTTTGAACCATTCGAATTACCTGATGGTATGAGTCGAGAAGATGCTTTTAAAGTTTTATCCTATTTAACTAATGATATCGAGAGAAAGAAAAACTTAGAACCTTGTTCGTATCAAAGTGTATCTTCATTAAATGAAATTTTAAACTTGCAACGGCTTGGATTTAAAAAAATAGGTAAAAATTGTGATGAAAAAGATATTATAGATTTGTTTACAATTTCTGGTAGAGTATTACTATTTAAAGAGAGCCATTACTATTCAAGTTATTTTGAATGGTACTCTGAAAATGTCACTCTTACAGAGGTTAAAAATATCTATAAAAAAATCAATATCGAATTCTATGATTTAATACCTATAAATTAATTTCGTAATAATTCAAAATAAAAA
>CANQZP010000072.1 GCA_947628395.1 uncultured Clostridia bacterium | reverse complement strand
AAATACTATTATTAACCTTTGTGGAAATGTTGATAACCTTTGGAGTAACGGGCGACTGATAGTCGCCCCTACAAGTTGCGCATACACTAGAAATGTTTGTGGATATTTAAAAATCAATTATTATACTGCTTTAATGAGTAAAAAAATTTTTCTTAACTTAAATAAACAATCACAACACCATCATCAATCCAATTAATAATTTATAACCTCAACCCCTACATAAAAATGCTTTATAATATCCTCAAATGCCATCCCATCCTTAGCTAAAGTATTACTCCCAGTCTGACTAAGCCCAACACCATGACCATACCCCTTTACAGAAAACTTAACACTATCACCAACAATCTCTACAGTAAAATTAGCAGACCTAAGAGAAAAAATCTGTCTTGCCTCCACACCAGAAATATTTACATTTCCAACCTTAAGAGTTCTAACCCTATTACTCTCAGTAAGCTCCAAAATACTTATCGGACTTTCCTCACCCCAATTAATTTGAAAATTGCCATACTTATCCTTCATTTTTTGCTCTAAATCCGCCTTAGATAAAACAGCCTCAGAATTTCCTTGACTATACTCATCTTCACCAGCTGTTTCCACCACTTGCAGATACGGATAACCACTTCCACCCCAAACATTTAAAGGAATCTCAGTAAGTCCTCCACTATTAGAATGAAAAAAAGCATTTATAGGCTCACCATTATAAGTAATTACTGTTCCCTTAGTATCAGACACAGCTTTAGCAATCTTATTCCATTTTTCTTCACTATTTTCCCCCCATTTAGCCAGTCTATCCTCTTTAGAAATCCATGCTTGACAACAAAGTGAACTATCACAAATATCAGCATTTTCATGTTTGCCAGAATGAATAATCTTATAAATAGTATATGTTCTCGCCACAACAGCCTGAGCTTTTAAAGCCTCCATCTCATAATCTACAGGCATTTCTGCAGACACAACATTTACCAAATAATCATCTAAATTAACTTCTTCTACAGTATTTGTCTTAGTATGTAAAAGCCTTATCGTGCTAAAATCACCATAATTGTATTTTTCCTGAGGCTCCTCATTACTCTCTTCTGATGACACTTTAACACTTTCTTTCTTCTCAATACTAAACGATTTCGTAAATAAAATTGGAAGCATAAAAAAAAGACATATAATAATTAGAACATATATAATAATCCTTCTCACACTTATCCACATTCCTTTCAAAACTCAAATTTTAAACGCTTCCTTGAATTCTCCTTCTCATTTCAAGCAATATTTTTTTCTCAATTCTTGAAACTTGAACTTGGCTTATTCCATAAATCTTAGCAACCTCTGTTTGAGTTTTTTCTTTAAAATATCTCATTACTATTATATTTCGTTCTCTATCACTTAGTCTTTCAATTTCATCTTTAATTATAATTTTATTTACAGTCTCCTCTTCTTCATTCTTGTCAATAACAAGTACATCCTGTTTTTCAGTATTTCCATCATCAAAAACTTCAGCTTGAATCGACTCTATAGGTTTTTCAGTCTCTAAAGCTAAAATTATATCTTCTCTTGACTCCTTGAGCTCATTTTCAATATCTTTTATCTCTAACTTCTTACCTCTTTTTTCATATTCCTTTCTTAAAAAGTTAATTTTAGTAAGTAATTCTTTCAAAGACCTACTTACCTTAACCATTCCATCATCTCTAATAAACCTTTTAATCTCACCTAAAATATACGGTACAGCAAAAGTAGAAAGTTTGACATCAAAACTTGTATCAAAACGCTGAATTGCCTTTACAAAACCAATAGAACCTATTTGATACAAATCTTCTAATTCATGCCCTCTATTTGCAAACCTCTTAACAACACTCCAGACTAGTCTAGAATTCTTCTCAACAATTGTATTTAAAGTTTCTTTATTTCCAGACTTAGCCTCCAAAATTTCATCTAAAGTTGTCTCATACAAAGTCTTCTATTCTCCTTTATTTAAAAAATTATATGTATCTTCATTCTCAGAAAAATCATCCTTCTTAATAATTTTTTTCATTGTTACTTTAGTTCCAATATCTACAATTGATTCAATCTTTACATCATCCATAAAACTCTCTATTATAGTAAAGCCCATTCCAGACCTTTCAAGTTCAGCTTTAGAAGTATAAAGAGGCTTTCTAGCCTGTTCAATATCTTCTATTCCCTTACCAGTATCTGAAATTTCAATAATTATTTCATTATCAATAATCTTACAATGAATTTTTATTATTTCGTCACTACTATCATAAGCATGAATTATTGAATTAGTAACGACCTCTGATACAGCAGTCTTAATATCTGCAAGTTCTTCAATTGTAGGGTCCAGAGCTGCTGCAAAAGCAGCAACAGTAATCCTAGCAAAAGACTCATTACAAGACTTACTCAAAAATTCTAAGGTCATTTCATTATCACACATTTTCTTCAACTAAAATTTCCTCCTTTACAACAGGAATAATCTTAAGAACACCTGTCATTTCAAAAATTTTTCTAATACTTTCCCTTACATTTATCATTTCCATCTTAGCACCAATCATAGAAGCAGTCTTATACCTTCCAATTACCATTCCGATTCCGGCACTATCCATGAAAACAACACTATTAAAATCAAATATAACTCTTTTAGGGCTACGTCTTTGAATTTCATAATCAGCTAACCTCCTTATTTTTTCTGTAGTATGATGATCAATTTCTTCAGTGATCTCTAATATTAGGAGCTTGTCCTCATCTTTATATTTAATATTCATAAGTATACCTCCTATATTTTATATAAATTATATACTTTATTTTCCATATTTTTCCTTTGACGAAAAATGGGAAGTTTTCGACAATTTATACAAAAAACAAAAATGACAAAAGGAACACCTTCCTAAAATCAAAAAAAATAGCAGATTCACATCTGCTATTAGTTTAAATACTTCAAATCCTTATTTATTAATTTTAAAGTCAATTCAATTTATTTATTTCATCACTCGTAAGCCCTGTAATTTCTATAATATCTTTAATATCTGTTCCTCTTTTTTTCATTTTTTTAGCAATAGATATTTTTTCATTTTTTGAACCTTGTTTTAATCCTTTATCATATCCTGCTTCTTCTATTGCTTTATGATCCATTATTGTAATTTCTCTTAATTCAGCTAGTCTTCTTTCTCTTTCATCTTGACTTATCTCTTCTAAAACTTCTCTCGCTTTTTTCAAAGCTTTTTCTTCTTTTTTCATACTTACCTCTGGATTTTTTATAAAATTTATCCAAGAATCTAATCTCTCTGAATCTGTATTTTCCATGTATTTCTTGAACTTTGGTAATTCAATTATACAAATTTCAAATACATCTGTCAATATTATATCTGTATAGTCTTTTTCCATTATGTACCACTTTGTTAAATATTTTTTAATTTCTTTCAAGTGTTCTAATTCATAATTTGATATCAATATCACTATATTTTTATTTAATGAATTATAATCTTGTCCTTTTTTTATTCCAGAACTATACATTTTGCTCCAATGATAGAGAATTCTTTTTTCAATATTTTTTCTATCTATTACTTGCATTTCAATATTACAATTAATATTTTTCTCAATTTTTGCTTTAATATCTAATATAAATTCTTTTGCTTCTTCAGAATCTGTTCCATAATCATGAATTATTCCATCAGGATTATCTGAATAAGCCAAAATAAATTTCTCTTCAGGTACTTTGCAAAGCATTTTTATTTCATCAACTATCTCGCTTATACTATCAGCTCTAATACTCCTTTTAGCCCTTTTATCTGAATACGTAGGAGTTATTTCGTATGCTTTAACATTAGGAGAAGCCTTTTCAATCTGTTCAAATACAGATTCATACTTCATTATAGTATCAAAAACATTTATTTTTGCCTTTGAAATATCTTCATGCAAGTAAGATTCTCGATGTGAAAGCATATCAACATTTCTTCCATACTCTTTAAAATACTGAGACCACGCTATATATCCAGTTTCTATTGGTGGCTTACCCGAATAATATGTAGTAAGAGCCGCAGTTGTAGTTGATGGATAAACTGATGTAATACAATCTACTTTATGTTTATTAAAATACCCCTCTTTAGAAATATTATTTAAAATATGTTCCCCCATCCCATCTAATATAATTAGAATTACATTACTATATTTTTTATTTAGAATCTCATCTAAAATTTTTAAACCATTATGTTTCGTTGGAACATTATAATATTTTAATATTGAACTAATAACATTTAATATTGAGTGATTATAATTTGGTAACACTATTTCCTTATTCATAAAAATCTCCTTACAATTTTTTATTTATAAATACCTCTAATGCCTTTTGCTGATATGGTAATTTTAAAGCAAGTCGTGCCTCATCTATAGATAGTCTTATAAGTTCTGATCCTGCTTCTAAAGGATTATTGAAAACATCTGAAATTTCTACAACATATATATGAGTTAATGATTCCATATTTTTTTTGTTTCTAGTAAGCCAATAACAATCAATATCACATAACTTATTTTCTTTTACAATTTCACATCCTATTTCTTCTAGGAACTCTCGTTTTAAAGTTTCTACATGACTTTCGTCCTTCTCTATTCCTCCACCAGGTAAATATATTTCTCCATTTTTTTTAGTTAGATATAATCTTCCATCAATATAACAAATTCCAAAACATGTTTCCCTAAAGTCATATTTCAGGTTTTGATTTTTGTTTCCTATTTTTATTACTTCCATAAAAAACATCTTCCTTTATTATCTTACACGTATAATATCAAATTTGTAAATTTATTGCAATAGACAAAATTGGACACCTTCCAAAAGTCTCATCCTAAGACTTTTGGAAGGTATCCAATTTTGCCTTTTTTATCTATTCTGCTTCTTCTATTACTACTCCATACCTTTCCATATCTATTCTCTGATTATGAAGTATCTCCTCATCAGTCAATGCTCTATTATATATTCTAGCTGCATACATATTTCCGTTGAAAGGAGTTCCTATACTTCCACCAAGATTAGGATTTGCACCTAAAATCATATTTAAATTAGATTGTTTTATTGAATTTTTTATTGGATTTGAATATTTATTATTATTTTCAAATAAAACAACATTTTCCCCATCATATTTTCCTGATAAAACATATTTATTTGTTGTTGTTATTTTCTCTTTTGATTCAGCCCATTTATACTCTGAACCGTAAATAAACCTCGAAACGATAAATACCGCTTTGCGTGTTATCAAACTCTATTCCATATCCAGCACTTTCGAGATTACCCATAATTGTTTTCCAATCAGAAATATTATTAGACTTTACAACTGTTTCTAGAGTTACATTATCATAATTCATTTTTCCTATATCTACCCAATCATCTGTACCATCAAACTTTAAGTGGTCTTCTTCCCATGTTGGATCACCTTTTAATATTCCATCATTTCCATTCCCACTTAAATCTTTCCATGTTGTTACTTTATCATCATGACCATTTCCTGTATTATTTATTCCATCATATGCTACCATTAAGCCATTTTTTATATACTCATCACTACTATCCTTAACTACCTCTCCATCATCATATATAAATAACTTTTCATCATTCTTCTCTACTATTACAGGAAACTCTTCTGCATCTGTTTCAATATCTATCTTCTTTAACTCATTCTTTAAATTATCCAAATCTACTTTTCCATCTGTATTTAAAGAACCTACTGCAGCTACTTGTACCTTTTCTACAAATTCAGCTGTCTCTGTTTCAGATTTAGCCTGCCTTGCTCTCGTTAAAATTCCATTATCACCAACAACCATCGCAATCGTTACACCAGCTAAAATTAACAAAACAATTATTGTAATAACCAATGCAATCAAAGTAATACCCTTTTCTTTTTGGGCAGACACAAGGCCTGCCCCTACACCTTTTGCAAAAAATTCTTCCTTCATTTTCTTTTGTTTCACCTTTCCTTTCTCTTATATATTTTTTCGTAATAATATATATCACTTTAATATAAAATTATATTAAACTAGCGCGAAGGGATTTCCATCTATTTTTCAAGGTTGTTTGCTGTGGGGACCGATGAGGGCTGTTTAATGCGAGTA
>CANQZP010000071.1 GCA_947628395.1 uncultured Clostridia bacterium | reverse complement strand
TATCTTGGCAGGATTTAAGATTTTTCCGTATACAACAAGGTTAGGCTACCTATATTTGCCCGAGCTTTAGCTCGTGGCATGTATTTTGCACTTACTTCGAAGGCTTACTCAGCAA
This sequence comes from uncultured Clostridia bacterium, assembly GCA_947628395.1. Lineage (GTDB taxonomy): Bacteria > Bacillota > Clostridia > TANB77 > CAG-508 > UMGS1994. The sequence continues at coordinate 6,062 of CANQZP010000071.1, read as the reverse complement.
AATGCCTTTCTTATATTATATATCGTTGAAGTATAGATGATATTAGATATGGCAATCTATCTTTTTTTAATAACTTTTCTATTATTTCACTTTTCTTCCTAAAGAAATTATAGCTAATAATATCTTGTTGTTTTTTGTTAAAAAAGCATTTTATCAATAAAAAATCATTACAACTAAATTTTATACCTTTATTTTTAAGATAGTTACAAGTAAACAATTTACATGTTATACATTTTTGAGTACATTGTTTATCTTGCATATATTTACATAGTCCAGTATGCTCATAATATATCTTATGATTTATAAATGAATAACAACACCCCATTGTATTATGTTTTACGGCATTTTCTCTATTTGCAACACATTTATCATCTTTAAAATCACAATAATTATTTTCTAAAAATTTTTTATCAAGGATTTCACATACTCTGTCATATATAAATTCATATCTATTTTTTAAACTTGTATATTTTAAAGCTGTTTCTACATCTATGATAGAATCTAAATATTCTTTTTTTTCTACTAATTTTTTAGCATATTTTATTATATTTTTTTCCATATTTTCTCTTTTCCATATAATATATAAATATTTTATATTATTTAAAAAAGTTATTCAACCTTAATTTTTAATTTAACCAGCTTTATTATTCATTAATTTTTCTAATTCTTTACATTTTATTTTATATTCAATTTGTTGAGTCAAAAATTTATAATACGCATATCCTTGTTCATATTGAGCTAAAGGATTAAAAGGATCTTGCATATCAAAAGAGCTTGAATATGGCCAATCATTATTTTTATCCATAGAAAACCTCCAATATTTTTTAAAATTTAATAAATAATATTCGAAAAAATTCAAAAAATGAATAAACAAGAAAAAAATACAAAAACTAAAATTGATAATTGCTAATAGTATGCAAAAGCAGTACAATAATTGATTTTTAAATAGCTGCGCAGCGACCAAACGAGCCTGATTTTTCAGGCGAGTGCGATTGAAGCAACTTACAGATTATGTTTTGTATTTCGCATTTTCTTCGAAGGACGGGCGATTAAAATCGCCCCTACGAAATACATTTTAATGTAAAGTTGCGACAGCAAAGCTATTAACAAAATCAATTATTGTACTGTTTTACTAAAAATATTATTTATATAGGAGGAGAAAATTATGGATAATAATAATTTAAACGTATTAGATGAGGTAAATAAAGGAGCAACAATGGGAATGGATGCAATCGAATTTGTATCAGACAAAGTTAAAGATGATAGTTTAAAAAATACATTAGATATAGAATATAACAAATATAAAGATATATCTAGAAGAGTAAATGAAGTATATTCAAATTATAGTGATAAAGAGCCACACGAAACAAATGCTATGAATAAAATGATGACTTGGTATGGTGTACAAATGAAAACAATGACAGATCAAAGTAGTTCAAAAATCTCAGAATTACTAATGCAAGGTACAAATATGGGAATAATTGAAGGCAGAAGATTAATAAATCATAATGATAATTTGAATAAAGATGTAAAATCAATTTTACATGATTTTGTGACAATGCAAGAAGATAGCGTTGAAACATTAAAAAAATATTTATAAAAATAATAGAGGACAATTAATGCTAAAATAAGTAAAGCATAATAGAAAGTCCTCTATTTTTGCGTAATAATTAAGCTTAAAAATTATAAGCAAATAAAAAATAAATAATGGATTTAGAGTTATTAATTTTTATATTTTTTAAGCTACTTTTTCAGTATAATTAATTACTGTAATTTCAGTAATTGAATTTTTAACGGAATTTACTAGCTTTTCTAATTGTTTTGCAACTTCATTACTATAAGATACTTCACCACATTGTTTACATACTTGAGATGGCACATTTTTAATAATAATAATACAATTATTTAATTCAACCATAAAGGTTGTATTTTTATTTTCTAAAATTCCTTTACACATTAGACAATTCATAATTATTTAATTTCCTTTCTTGTTTTCAAATCTTTTTCCCATTCTACAATATCAGGATAATATGCTGTGATAATCCATAACTCTTTTCCATTTGAGCCACAGACTATATGTAAAATTTCATTATTTAGATTTACTCCATAAACTAAACAGCTAGGATAAGGATAATCATCTTCATATTGTTCTATTATTTCTCCAGATAAAAGAGCATTTTCAATATCATGTTGAGTTATATTTCTTTGTAATAATCTAATTACTAAATGATTAGTCCATCTTATTTTTCCATCTTTAATTAGCTGTTTTATCGTATTTATATTTAATTTTTCCATAAGCACCTCTTTTTATTCTTAATATATATTATCATATTTAAAATATAATTTCTATATTTTTTGAAAGAAAATTGTTTTGTAAAAAATAATGCATTGAGATACTAAAAAAGTAAATAATATATAAATGGTATAATTTATCATCAGACCTTGCGTCTGCTTTATTATTTGTGATAAAATACATAATTGAAAAAGGAGGTACTTAAATGAAAAGAGAAGAAATTGAAGAAAAATACAAGTGGGACTTAAGCAGAATGTATAAGAATAAAGAAGAATATGAAAAAGAATTTGAAGAAGCAAAAAATAAATTAAATGAGATAGAAAAATATAAAGGAAAATTTTTAAATTCAGCAGATGAATTTATAGAATTTATGGCTTTAATAGAATTTATCAATAGAAAAATGGAAAAGTTATACACATTTTCACATTTATCTGTGGATGTAGAGCCAGAAAATCAAGAAATGCAAACATTAAATGCAAATATAATGGGATTATTAGAAAACTATAATAATAAAACAGTATTTGTAGATTTAGAGATATTAAAAAATGAGGATAAGGCTAAAAAAATATTAGAAGATGACAGATGTAAAAAATATACAAACTTTATAAATCATGTTTTAAGAACAAAGCCACACATATTAAGTGATGAGGTAGAGGAGGTTTTATCTTTAGCAGGAGGAGTGCTTGAAAACTCATATAAAACTTATTCATCAATAAGACCAACATTTAAACCTGTTGTAATAGATGGAAAAGAACACTTCTTAAATGAAGAAACAGCTAAAGAATTTTTAAAAAGCGAAGATGAAAGTATAAGAAAACAAGCTTATGAAAATTTAAATTGTGAGTATAAAAAATTTGCTAATGTATATGCAAATACATTAGAAGGAACAATGAAGAAAGACGCATTTTATTCTAAAGTAAGAAAGTTCGATACACCACTAGATGCAAGTGTGTTTGGAGATGAGGTTACTAAAGAATTATTCTACAAAGTTTTAGAGATGGCAAATAATAAATATCATGAATATTATTTAGAATATTTAGATGTTGTGAAAAAACTAATGGGAAAAGAAAAATTAGAAATGTATGACTTAAGATATCCTATAGTAAAAGCACCAGATAAAAAATATTCTTTAGATGATGCCTTTGAATTAATTTATGAAGCAACTAAAAATTTCGGACCGGATTATAGAAAAATATTAGAAAAAGCTAGAGAAGAAAGATGGATTGATTATATGCCACATGAAGGAAAAAGACATGGTGCATATTCATCTGGTTGTTATGACTCAAATCCATATATACTAGCAAGTTTTATAGGAGATGTTGAGTCAATATTTACTATAATTCATGAATTAGGACATTCAGTTCATTCATATTTATCAAATCATAATCAAGACTATATAAATAGTGATTATAGAATTTTTGTAGCAGAAGTAGCATCAACAGTAAATGAAAATTTACTTATGGATTTACTTATTAAAAAGGCTTCTACTAAAGAAGAAAAAGCATTTTTACTTTATAGAAAATTAGATGAATTTATAGGAACATGTTACCGTCAACCATTTTTTGCAGAATTTGAAAATATATTACATGAAAAAGCTGCAAATAATGAAGGTTTATCTGCAAAAACAATTACAGATATATATGCAGATTTAACTGAAAAATATTATGGTGGAAGAGTAAAAGAGCATGAATTCTCTAGATATACATGTTTTGGAGTTCCACATTTTTACTATAATTACTATGTATATAAATATACTGTTGGAATGTGTGTTTCATCGGTAATAGCTGAAAGAGTAGCAAAAGGAGATTCAGAGCAAATAGAAAAATACTTGAATTTCTTAAAATCAGGTTCAAGTAAAAGCCCAGTAGAATTACTTTCTTCAGCAGGTGTAAATCCTTTAGATGATAAAATATATGAAGAAGCTTTTGAAAACTTCAAGAAAGATTTAGAAGAATTTAAAAAACTAATTTAAGGAATATAAAATGGAGTTAAAAAATTTAAAAACAGATTTCTTAGGAAAAAAGGTAATCTATTTTGAAGAAATAGATTCAACTCAAAAGTATATAAAAAATAACATATCTAATTTAGAAAATGGCACAGTAGTTATAACTGATTTTCAAAAAAATGGAGTAGGAACACATGATAGAAAATGGTATTCTTCAAAAGGAGAAAATTTGACTTTTTCTATTTTACTATATCCAAATTGCAAAGTAAAAAAATTAGAAGGTCTAACTAAAAAAATTGCTGAAGTTTTTGTAGAAATTTTAAAAGAGTTATATGATATAAATTTAAAAATAAAAGAGCCAAATGACTTGATTTTAAACAATAAAAAGGTATGCGGAATCCTTACGGAAACAAGCTTAAAAGGAGAAAAAGTAGAAAATTTAATTATAGGAATAGGACTAAATATAAATCAAGAAAAATTTCCAGAAGAAATTAAAGAAACAGCAACATCATTAAAAAAAGAGTATTCACTTAAATTCGATAAAATAGAGATATTAAAAGGATTTTTAGAAAAATTTGAGAAGGAATATTTAAATTTTATAAAATAAACCTAATTTTTTATTATGTATAAAAATAAAATCTTGCCAAAAACTTACAATTATGTTACAATTGTATTACAAGATAATAAAAACTATATTATTTTGATGAAAAATATCGACTTTTTGTAAAAAAATGTATATATTTTATAAAGAAAATATGCAGAAAATTACAATTTTTTTAATTAAATATTATTAAAATAAAAATAATATTTAATTGAAAGGCGTGATAATTATGAAAAGAAAGATAGGAGGGATAAGTATGAATACAGTAACTCGTTATAAAAGACAGATTACAAAAGAAAAACCAAATGAGAGATATTGTAGTGTATATGAATCTCTAGAGGAAAGTTTGAAAGAAGTTAAATTGATAAGAGAAGGAAAAATTAAACCCAAAACATGGGATGAGCTTTACAAAGAACTAAAGGAAGAGAAGGAGTAAATAAGTGAACTACAGTATAGTAACAACAAGAAAATTTGATAAAGATATAAAAATGTATAATAAAAAATTTAAAAATATTGCTGATGATGTAAAAGAAGTAGTTGAAGAGCTAAAGAAACGGAAATTTAGTTGGAGATGTAATACCTAATTTAGAAATGAAAGATAATGAAAATAATGTTGTTAAAGTTAGAATAGCAAATTCTGATACTCATTCAGGAAAATCTAATGGTTATAGATTGATTTATTATGCTGTAAAAACTGATGGGACTATATATCTCCTTACAATATATTATAAGAAAGATAAAGAAAATATTTCTAATAAGGAAATTCAAGAGCTAATATTGAAATATTGTATTTAAAAGCGGGTGTTATAAAATAGTAACCCCGCTTTTTTGGGGTAAGTTTTCATCTTACGTGTTTAGAAAGTTAAAAAGTGATAATATTGGAATTGACATTTTAGTTTTTTATATATAAGATAATAATGTAAATTTTATGAAGGAGAAAATACAAATGAGAAACGCTGAAAGTCTTGCAAGAGTACACACACACACACACACACACACACACACACACACACAAGTGGTATTTTAAATAATAAAGATATAAACATAGATAAGAGTCTATGGGTTTTGTAGTGCGCAAAATCTATAGGCTTTTTTGACGTGCATAAAAATTTTGGAGCGTTTGACGACCGCTCCCAGGGATTTATTTATTTTTTTGTTGTCCTTCCCCAATGGCGCTGTAACCATACTAACGTATGTAACAGCGCTCATCGGTCCCCACAGCG
>CANQZP010000070.1 GCA_947628395.1 uncultured Clostridia bacterium | reverse complement strand
CAAGTAGTAGATGGATTAGGAGGAGGAATCTGTCAAATTTCATCTACATTATATAATAGTGTATTATATGCTAACTTGGAAGTTGTTGAAAGGACTAATCATATGTTTCTTACTTCATATGTAGATGGTGGAAGAGATGCTACTGTTTCTTATGGTTCTTTAGATTTTAGATTTAAAAATAATAGAAATTATCCTATTAAAATAGTATCTTCAGTTCAAGGTGGAGTTGCTACAACTCAAATTTATGGATTAAAACAAGAAGATGATTATGAAGTAGAAATATCACAAAGAAGAGTAAGGACAATTCCTTTTACTACTCAATATGTATCTAAAGCAGGATATAGGTCTGGTTCCTTAGTTCAAGCTGGAGTGAATGGTTCTGTATATGAAGCTTATAAAACTTTGAAAAAAAATGGAGCTGTTGTTTCTAGTGAACTAATTTCTACTGATGTATATAGCGCTAAAGCTAAAATGATTGCGAGGTGATACTATTTGAGAATAAGAAGAAGACCTTGGGCAAAACAAGAATTAGAAGAATGTGAATTTTATATAGATGATCCAAGTGTTTATAAAGGAAAATGGAATGAGTATTTTTCAGAAAAAAAGCCTATTCATTTAGAACTTGGATGTGGAAAAGGAAGTTTTATTGCGAAAATGGCTGTAAAAAATCATGATATTAATTTTATAGCAGCTGATATGATTGAAGCAATGCTAGGACTTTCTAAAAGGAATATTGAGAAAGAATGGTTGGACAAGTATATTTATCATCATAATAAATTAGATAATATAGCTCTTATTAGAATGAATGCTGAAAGAATTCTAGATGTCTTTTCAGAAAATGATATTATAGATAGAATATATATTAATTTTTGTAATCCATGGCCTAGAGGAAAACATAAAAAGAGAAGACTTACTCATCCAAGGCAGCTTGAGCATTATAAAGTGTTTTTAAAGGACAAGGGTGAAATATATTTTAAGACTGATGATGATGATCTTTTTAATGAGAGTATAGAGTATTTTGAAAGTTCTGATTTTAAAATTTTAACAAAGACTTATGATTTAGATAAAGATTTAATTTTTGAAGATATTTTAACTGAACATGAGATTATGTTTAAAGAGCAAGGCATAAAAATAAAAGCATTAATTGCACAAAAAATTTAAGTTTAATTTAAGTTTAGAAATATAAAATTTATGGGAAAGATTGGAGGAGATTAATTTTGATAGAAGTAAAAAATGTTTCTAAGAAATATGGAGATTTTGAAGCTATTAAAGATATAAGTTTCAAAATAGATGAGGGGGAAATTGTAGGATTTTTAGGTCCTAACGGAGCTGGAAAATCTACTACAATGAATATGATTACAGGTTTTATTGAACCTACTAGTGGCAAAATTATTGTTAATGGTTTCGATATTGATAGAAAAGCCAAAAAGGCTAAAAAAGAAATTGGTTATATGCCTGAAAATGTTCCTTTATATAATGATTTAACTGTAAAAGAGTTTATTAGCTATATGGCAGATTTAAAATTGATTAAGAGAAAAGAAAAAAAAGCAGAAGTGGAACGAGTTTTAAATGCAGTAGGAGTAAAAGATGTTCAAAATAAACTTATAAAAAATATATCTAGAGGATACAAACAAAGAGTAAGTTTAGCTGGAGCACTTGTTGGTAATCCTAAAATACTTATTTTAGATGAACCTACTGTTGGATTAGATCCAAAACAGGTTACTGAAATAAGAGAGCTTATTCGTTCATTAAAAGAGAAACATACAGTTATTCTAAGTTCTCATATTTTGTCTGAAGTTAGTCAAATGTGTAATAAAGTAATAATCATAAATAAAGGTGAGATTATAAAGATTGGTAATCCAGAAGAAATTGAAAATCAGACGAATGAAACTAATATTATTTCTGTTGTTGTAGAAGATGAAGAGAATAAATTTGAAAATGTAATTAAAACTGTTAACTCCATAAAAACTGTTAAGTTTATAGAAAATAAAGAAAATTCTAAGTCTTATGAAATCGAATGTAATGTAAATGATGATATTAGAAAACAATTATTTAAAGAATGTGCTAAAGAAGATATTACAATTATAGAAATGAAGAAAAAAGAATCAAGCTTAGAAGATGCATTTTTAAAACTTACTGAAAAAGATGAAGAAGGAGGTAAAAAATAATGTTTGCTGTTTTAAAAAAAGAATTAAAAAGTTATTTTTTAACGCCAATAGGATATGTTTTTATAGGTCTTTTTATTGCTGTTGTTAGTTTTGTTTTCTATTCTTATACTTTTTCACAGCATTATATAAATTTTGAATATGTTTTATGGGATAGCATAATGATTTTAACTTTTATTACTCCTGTTATTACTATGAGAATGTTTGCAGAAGAAAAGAAAAATGGAACAGATCAGTTACTTATGACTTCGCCAAGAAGTATTGTTAGTATTGTCTTAGGAAAATTCTTTGCTGCTGCTGTAGTTATTTTAATAACAATTGCTATTACATTTGTTTATTTTGGAATTTTGAAATATTTTGGTAGTCCTTCTTTAGTTGTAGCCTTAGTTGCTGTACTTGGTTTCTTTTTGCTTGCTATGTCTTATATTTCTTTTGGAATGTTTATATCAAGTATTACAGAAAATCAAATTATTGCAGCGATAGTTCCTATAGTTTTCTTTTTATTACTAGGATATTTTAGTCAATCTAATGGAATATTTGAATTATTATCTTTAGTTAATATGTTTCAAAAGTTTCCACTTGGTATAATTGCTCTTAAAGAAGTGGTAGGATATATATCTTTTTCTTTATTATTTATACTTTTGACTATAATTGTTTTACAAAGAAGAAAAAGTGTTAAATAGGAAGGAGGAGAGAAAATGAAAAACGAAAAAGTAAAAAAAGAGAAAATAAAAAAGGAAAAAAATAAGAAAGAAAAGATAAAAAATGAAAATAAGGATGAAAGAAATATTTTTCAAAAACTAGGATATAAAATAAAAAATTATTGTTTAAAAGATACTACAAGAACAGTAATTTTAGTTTTGATTATAATAGCTTTGTATTTCTTAGTAAACTGGGGAGTTAGAAAAATTGATTTAGCTCAAATTGATTTAACTAAAGATAAATTGTATACATTAACAGATACTTCTAAAAATGTATTAAAAAATTTATCTCATGATACAGATGTTTATGTTTGGGGATATACTGAAGATTCATCTTTAATAGATTTATTAAAACAATATCATTCTCAAAATGATAAAATAAATTATACAGTAGTAACTAAAGATGAAAATCCTGATCTTGTAGAAGAATATTATTTAGAGGAAGATTATCCAGTTATTATTGTAAAGTCTGATTTGAAAACAAATTATGTATATCAAGAAGATACCTATACTTATGATGCAAGTTATAATTATGTTGATATAACAGAACAAAAATTAACTAATTCTATTTTAGATGTAAATACTGAAGAAAAGACTAAAGTTTATTTCTTAGAAGGAAAATCTAATTATTCTATCAATGGAGGGGTTAGTTATTTAAGTACTGCTTTGCAAGATGAACTTTATGAGGTAAGTTCAGTAAATTTATTATCAACTGGGGCAGTTCCAGAAGATTGTGATATTTTAGCTATCATGTCACTTTCTTCAGATTTAACTGAATCAGAGGCTAATGCAATTATGGAATATATTAATAAAGGCGGTAATTTGTTGATTGCTAAAGATATACGAGTAACTGATTTTATTGATTTTACTAATTTCCAAAAAGTTCTAGACTTGTACGGCGTTAGTATGCCTAATAAATATGTAGCTGAAACAAATGATAATACTGTTGCTGGAAGTTATGGTTATGTTCAATCTGATGTTGCTTCTGATAATGAAATTACTAGACTTATATATAATGCAAATGCAGCACCTTTATTATATTATCCTGGAGTTATAGAAATAGCTGGCAGTGAAGAATTAGCTACGTTAAAAGTAACTTCAAATAAGTTATTATATTCTTCTGATGAAGCTGTTGCTATAAATGTTGAAAACAAAGAAGAGGAAAATGGACAATTTACTACAGGTGTTTCTTTAGAAAAAATAGTTTCTGATGGTGTTACATCTAAAATGGTAATATTTTCTACAGCAGTTTCTTTTTCAGATGCTATGGATACTGATATAGGACTTAATATTCCAATGGTACAATATCCGGCAAACTATAATACGATTTTAAATTCTTTTGCATATTTAGGTTCTAAAGGAGAATTATATTCAATAAGAAAATCTTCTTCTGTAACCCAATATATGCCAACTGAAACTCAAGATAGAACTGTTAGAATAATAATTACAGTTATTCCAATTATAATAATTGGTTCTGGATTTATAGTATGGTTTAATAGAAGAAAAAAAGCATAATAAATAGGTGAACATTTTTGTTCACCTATTTTAGAAATAGATAAAAATGGGGAGAAAAATGAAAAAGTCAAATATAATTCTTATAGCTATAATATTAGTTTATACAATTGTTTCTTTTATAAATTTAGGAAGTACTAAAAATCCACAAAATTTTAAAAAATTTGATGAAAGAGAATTATCATATTTATACTTAGAGGAAAAATCTGAAATAGCAAAATTGAAAATTTATGTGGGGAATAACATATCAGATCTTAAAATCTATTTATTAACTTCAAGAGATTCTACAGATAGACAATATGTAAATTTGGATTTTGATTATGCATCTGTTTTTGCATGGCAAGAGCTTAATACAAGTTTTTATCAAGATGTTTCTTATATTGTTATAGATTCTCTATCTTCTGAAAATGTAATTGGCGAAATAGCAGCTTATGATATAGATGGAAATATGCTAGATTTAAAAGCCATTGATGAAAAAGATAATTCCTTAATTGATGAACAAAATCTTATTCCAAATGAAATTTCTTATTTAAATAGTACATATTTTGATGAAATATATCATGCAAGAACAGCTTATGAGCAATTAAATAATATAGATCCCTATGAGTGCGTACATCCACCTCTTGGAAAAATTATAATTTCTATACCTGTATATTTATTTGGAATGACTACATTTAATTATCGCTTAATGGGAAATATAGCTGGAATTTTAATGATTCTAGTAATGTATTTTATAGGTAAAACATTATTTAAAAAAGAAAAATATGGTTTAATATTAGCTGCAATTATTGCCTTAGATGGAATGCATTTTGTACAGACAAGAATAGCTACTGTAGATAGTTTTTTGGTTCTATTTTGTCTAACATCTTTCTTATTTATGATTAAATATATGTTCTTAGAAAAAACAGAATCTTTCAAGAAAAAGAGTAGATATTTGCTTTTGTCAGGAATTTCTATAGGAATGGGAATTGCAACTAAGTGGACAGCTTTTTTTGTAGCTTTAGGTTTAGCAATTATATTCTTTGCTCATTTTATTTATAATGTTAAAAAGAATAAATTTGGCAAGGATGATTTAAAAATAATTTTATGGTGTATATTATCTTTTGTAGTAGTACCAATTTGTATATATTTGTTGTCATATCTTCCTCTTCAGTTAAATGAAGGGTGTAGAATTAAGGATTTTCAATCTCTTATTGATTATCAAAAAAATATGTATGAATATCATTCTAATTTAGACGCAACACATCCTTTTACATCTGACTGGTATACATGGCCTATACTTTATAAACCTATGTGGTATTATGTAAGATATTTTAGTGGAAATATGGTATCTACAATATCTTGTATGGGAAATCCTTTTATATGGTGGTTAGGAGCGATAAGTACAGTATTTGCTCTAATATACACATTAATTAAAAGAAATAAAGAAGCTGCTATATTTTTAGTTATGATTCTTGCGACTTGGTTACCTTATGTATTTATTGGAAGAGTAATGTTTATTTATCATTACTTTATAACACTTCCGTTTGTTATGATAGCGATAGTATTTTTATTAAAGAAAATAGAGGAGAAGTTTAATAAAAAATTCTTTACGGTTTTTTCTTTAATATTATTCTTATTAGGTTTTATATATTTTTATCCTGTTTATTCAGGTATGAAAGTAAGTCAAAAATATATAGATCAAACAAAATGGTTTGATTCGTGGATATACTAAAATTTAATAAAATTATTTGTTATGATTTTGAAAAGAAAATATAATAAAAATGATAAAAACGTTAGATGCTTTAAATTTATCGTATCTGATGTTTTTTTATTTTTATCATAAATTGACAAAATATGAAGTAAAAAGTAATATTATAACCTGAGTTTGACATTAAAAAGAGATAAAAACTAACCTTAAAGCTACTAATATCAATAGCTTTGAGGCTTGA
>CANQZP010000069.1 GCA_947628395.1 uncultured Clostridia bacterium | reverse complement strand
TTAATCAATTTAATATTAACAAGTTTTAATTCTCTATTTTCAAGATGGTCTAAAACACCTCTATCACAGCCAAGTTTTAAGCATAAATCAGTCTGCTTTATATTTGCTAACCTACGATAATATTTAATCTGTTGTCCTAGTGTACTATTTTCATTTATTGTTGGTATTTTCCATATAGCATGAGTTTTTAAAGTGATTTCAGTTTCTAGCTTGTCCTTAAATTTATCAAACAGCTTACTAATCGCTACACAGCTTTCCAACATGTGAATATTGCATTATCAATACATCTAGACACATAAGTTGATAATTTTACTCCTTTATTAGAATTATAGCTATTTATACCTTTAATAAGTCCAATAGTTCCAATGGAAATCAAATCATCTAAACTTAATGTAGGAGAAGTATATTTTTTAGCAATATGAGCAACTAGTCTTAAATTCCTTTCTATTAAAATATCACGAGCTTCTTTATCACCGCTTTCAAATTTATCTATATATTCTTTTTCTTCTTTAGAAGATAAGGGTTCTGGAAATAAACTATTATTTGAAATATATCCGAGTACAAAAATAGTTGTACTAAGAAAAGTAAAAAAACCTGTAACTGAGAAAACTAGCATGTTTTCACCTCCATATACGTATACCAAAGTATATGAAATTTTTTTTAGAAAGTGCGTGTCACTACAAAAATAAAATAAAAAGTTTAAAAAATAGACAAAATATATATTAAAATAGTATTGCAAACCATATCACTATTCTGATATAATTTGAATATTAAATAAGGAGGTGTTTTATATGGCATTAATTAGACCATCAGCAGACTTAAGAAATAATTACAATGAAATTTCGAGAATATGTCACGAAACTAAAGAGCCAATGTACATTACAAGAAATGGAGCAAATGATTTAGTAGTTTTAAGTGATGAAACTTATGAAGAAATAGTTAAGAAAAGTGAAGAAACTGAAGAAGAAAGAATTGATAGACTTATATCAGAAAAATTTGATAAACATTATGAATCTTTTGAAGAATTTAAAAAAGATATATTTGAAAAAATAGATAAATCATTGAAAGATATTGATTCAGGAAAAATACGTACAATTGGAGAGTTTTGTGCAGAAATGGAGGCAAAATATGATTTACAATGATAAATTTACGATAAAACAGACAGCCTCCTTTGAAACTGAAATGGAACAAATATATAGCTATATAGTTTTTAAATTAAAAGAACCACTTATAGCAAAGAAATTCTATCAGAAAGTAATAAAAAAAATATATTCTTTACAGTATTCTCCACAAAGGAATATGAAAATTTATAACCATTGGGATACAAGTAGAAATTTTAGGAAAATTAAAATTGGCAATTATTTAATAATTTATGAAGTAAATTTAATTCAAAAAGAAGTTATTATTTTACATATTTTTCATGATAGTCAAAATTATTTTAAAAATCTATAAAAGTTTTTAATCAACTTATTTAATTCTATGTATTTTCAAAAAAATAAAATAAAAAGTTTAAAAAATAGATAAAATATATTATAAAATGGTATTGCAACCCATATCACTATTCTGATATAATTCGAATATCAAGTAAGGAGGTGTATTGTATGGCATTAATTAGACCATCAGCAGACTTAAGAAATAATTACAATGAAATTTCGAGAATATGTCACGAAACTAAAGAGCCAATGTACATTACAAGAAATGGAGCAAATGATTTAGTAGTTTTAAGTGATGAAACTTATGAAGAAATAGTTAAGAAAAGTGAAGAAACTGAAGAAGAAAGAATTGATAGACTTATATCAGAAAAATTTGACGAGCACTATGAATCTTTTGAAGAATTTAAAAAAGATATATTTGAAAAAATTAACGAATCTCTTAAAGAAATAGAAGATGGTAAAGGAATACCAATGGAAGATGTTGTTGCAGAAATGGAGGCGAAGTATAATATTGATGGAAAGATATAATATTATTTGGTCGCCTAAAGCACGTGATGATCTCCAAAATATTTATTTATATATTAAAGATTATTTTAAAGAAAAAAATATAGCATATAAAATAATAATTAAAATATTGAATTCAGTTCAAAATTTAATTTATTTTCCTGAACAAAATATAAAAATCAAATTTGATTCTAAGGATAAAAAAGATATTCGAAAATTTGTTATTAAACAATATGTTATTATTTATGAAATAAATAATAACATGAGGCAAATAAATATTTTACATATTTTTCATGATAGTCAAAATTATTTTAAAAATCTATAAAAGTTTTTAATCAACTTATTTAATTCCATATATTTTCAAAAAAAAAGTTTAAAAAATAGACAAAATGTATTATAATTACATCAATAAAAAGTAAAGGAAAAGAAAATGAAGGATTTAGAAAGATGTAATTTATGTCCATTTGAATGTAATGTAAATAGAGAAGAAGGTGCTTTAGGAAAATGTAGAGCAGGAAAAAATATAAAAATAGGATTAATATATAAACATTTTGGAGAAGAACCATGTATTAGTGGTGAAAAAGGCTCTGGTACAGTATTTTTTAGTAATTGTAATCTAAAATGTAAATTTTGTCAGAATTATAAAATAAGTAGTTTAGGAAAAGGAGAAGAAATTTCTGTAGAAGAGTTAGCTAAAAAATTTTTAGAACTTCAAGAAGAGGGAGTTCATAATATAAATTTAGTTACACCAACTCCATATGTAATTCAAATTATAGAAAGTTTAAAAATAGCGAAAAAACAAGGACTTAAGATTCCTATTGTATATAATACAAGCGGATATGAAAAAGTAGAGATATTAAAAATGTTAGAAGGATATGTTGATATTTATTTGCCTGACTTAAAATATTTTGATAATGAGCTAGCTATAAAATTATCAGGAGCTAAAAATTATTTTGAAGTTGCAACAAATGCAATTTTAGAAATGCAAAGACAAATAAAAAAATCGGAAATAGATCAAAATGGTATAATGAAAAAAGGAATAATTGTAAGACATTTAATATTACCAAACTGTATAGAAAACTCAAAAAATGTATTAAAATGGATAAAAGAAAACTTAAGAGAAGATGTATTTGTAAGTTTAATGGCACAGTATTTTCCTACATATAAAGCATTAGAGACAGATGATATAAATAGAAAAATTACAGAAGAAGAATATAGTGAGGTCGAAGATTATTTATATGAATTGGATATAAAGAATGGATTTATTCAAGATATGGAAGATGAAGAAGAAAAATATGTACCAGATTTCTAAAATTATGCTAGTTAAATATTACTAAATATAACAAAAAAAGACATTAAAAAATGCCCCGTAATTAATATAATTATACACCAAATAAAATAAAAAATCAAATATCAAAATTATTAAAAAAAGTGAGAATAATATATAAGAAAAAGAGAAAAATAAAAATATAATAATTAAACTAATAATAAATAAAGAAAAATAAATTTGATAAAAAATTATATATATGATAATATATAGTCATAGTAAGTAAATAGTAATTAATTTTCCCTGCATAGTGCGTGAGGACAGAGTTTTTAGAACCTACAAGTTTGGATAAGGGAGCAAGATCTCTATTTGTGGCGTGTATGCTTGCATTTATGTAAGAAACCCAGGAGCATTTAGGATTGCACCCACCTGTGTAAGTACAGGTCCATAAAAATTCTTTTTCAATAACGGCTAATGTGGGGTATTTTTTTGAAATAAAATAAGGATTTAGAGTTATATAAAAATTTTATATAACTCTATTTAAATTTCCATTTGTATATTCATTTCCTTCTAAACGTTTTCCAGATTTTACGATTGAAATTATATTGTTAATTTCTTCAATTGATTCATCTAATATATCAATTCTAACAGAAGAAATTAAAAAATCATCATGTTTTATTGATGTTATTTTTGAATTATAAATAGTAGTTACTGTTTGGCTATTATCTGGGATAATTTTAAATTTCATTCCTAATCTATCTTTTAATTCATATACTTTTTTAGATAAACATTTTCTAGAACATTTATCATAACATTTATTACTATTTCCAAGTAGGCAATAGCTCATATTCATAATAGGAACATTTCCATAAACTATGAGCTCACTATTGTTATTACATAAAGATAGAATAGAATCTTTATCTAATTCAGGAGATATTGTAAATTTGTTAATTCCGAGTTTTCCAAGCTCAAGTTCAGTATAAGTATTATATATATTAAAAGTATAATTTGCTATAAATTTTAAATCTGTATTCAAATAATTTTTTAATAATTCTAAATTAGATATATTAGAAACAACAAATCCTTTAATATCATACTTTTCAACAGATTGAGCGATAATTGTGGAAAACACCTCTATATAATCAGTTTTTAATATAGTAGGAATATAGATATATGTATTAAATTTCTGAGTTAAAAGTTCTATAAGCTTTTCATAATTTTTTTCCTTAAAAAATTTTAGTGGTATATATAAATTATCAATATCTTTTAATTCATCATAATTAAAATCTAAATTTAGAATATTAAGAAGCATAGAAATTTGTTTGCTACCTTGAAATTTTTTTATATTTCCATCAAACATATTTAAAGTAAAATCAGATTTTCTATAAATCTTAGAAATTGCAAATTTTTCTACTTCTTCTAATGCTTTTCTACGAACTTCATTTAAAGCACTAAAACTTGGCAAAAATAAATTTTCACCTAAATCAACGTTTATACGAGAAAAATTATATGGAGTAGATGTAGTTTTATTTATTTGGGCTATGACCTTTTCTTTATCTAAAGGCTTATTGATAGCATCTATAGGGAAAACATCTAAAGAAACAGATATGTTTAAATCTTTGTAAATATCATTTTTACAAGAAGATGTTACAGTTATACTTATAGGACAATTTTTCTTCATAGTAACATTACATTCTAAATCAATTTTTCTATTTTGTATATCATTTTGAAAACTAGCTAAAGCCTCTTCAGATAATGATTTAGAAGACATTTTATAAATTTTATCTCCTATTTTTATATTTCCTTTCATACGTCCAATAGTGACTATTTTGCCAATGTCAACATTTTTCATATTTTTATTTTTTATCATAAGTTCAGAAACAGTATAAGTACCATTTTCTTTTTCAAGAGAAACAGTATCACCAATAGATAAACTCTCATTTAATTTTAAAGTAATATATCCTTTTTGAGAATTAAAATTAGAAACAGTACCTAAAAATAATCCCATATTATTAGGTTTTTCTTTAAAAATTAAATTATTATTAGCTTTTTCCTCTAAATGACCATTAGAAAATTTTCCGCGATTAAATACTTGCATCAAATCTTTTTTATCTTCATCAGAAATTACATATTCTTCATTAGAATAAGCTAAATCAATATATTTCCTATAAATTCTAGTTACAGTTGCAACATATTCAGGATTTTTCATTCTACCTTCGATTTTTAAACATGAAACACCTGAATTTATAAGAGAAGGCAAGAATTCTAAACCACATAAATCTCTAGGACTTAATAGATAACCTTTATCAATAGTATTATTATTTTCTAGTAATTCATAAGGAAGTCTACAACACTGAGCGCATTTTCCACGATTCCCAGAACGTCCTCCAATCATACTAGAAGCTAGACATTGACCAGAATATGAAATACAAAGAGCACCATGAATAAAACATTCGATTTCTACATCAACATTTTTAGTTATATACTCAATTTCTTTATATGATAATTCACGGGCTAAAACAATTCTTTTGAAGCCAAGTTTTTGTAATTCTAAAGCACCTTCTAAATTGTAAACTGAAGCTTGAGTACTAGCATGAATTGCTAAGTCCGGAAATGCTTTTATTAAAATTTTAGCCAATCCTAAGTCTTGAACAATTATACTATCTATTCCAAATTCATAAGCTTTTTTAGCTAAATTAAAAGCGTCTTCGAATTCATTATTTTTAATCAAAATATTTAAAGTTAAATTAGTTTTTACTCCTCTTAGTTTTGCATACTCAATAGCTAGTTTTAATTCATCTATATTAAAATTTTTAGCAGAGGCTCTAGCACTAAACAAATTAGCTCCAAAATATACAGCATCTGCGCCATTTTGAACAGCAGCTTTTAAACATTCAAAATCACCTACAGGAGATAAAAGTTCTATTTTTTTTCTCATATTTAATATTTCCCTTCTAAATTCTAAAATATTATACCACAAATATCTAAAATAGGGAAATTTTTAAGTACAAAGATGATTGGATGTAGGGCTTGACTTTTTAATTTTTTATATGTAAGATAATTATATAAATTTTTAGAGGAGAAATACAAATGAAAAAGCTTGAAAGTCTTGCGAGAGTACACACACACACAAATAGTTATTTAAATAATGTAAGAGTAACATAGATAAGGGTCTATGGGTTTTGTAGTGCGCAAAATCTGTAGGCTTTTTTAATTTTTTATATGTTTGACGACCGCTCCCAGGGATTTATTTATTTTTTTGTTGTCCTTCCCCAATGGGGCTGTAATAATGCTACTCGCATTAAACAGCCC
>CANQZP010000068.1 GCA_947628395.1 uncultured Clostridia bacterium | reverse complement strand
CGAAATTGGTATACGCACAGCACTCAAAATGCTGCGAGAAATCATGTGGGTTCGAGTCCCACCATCAGCACCAATAGAGCCTCAAGCGTTTCACTAAATTAAGCTTGAGGTTTTAATTATATTATATTAAAGGAGAAAGTCTAAATGCTAGATGAAAAATATGATCCACAGAAATTAAAATTTGGAAAAAGAAGCGGAGCAAAACTTCCTACTGATAATTATGAGTTTGTAAAATAGTTTATATGAAGATATATTTTGCTTTTATAAGAGTTTAAATTTGCATTTTTATGTAAATACATATATGAATTGGAGGGTTGAAATGGAAATAGAATACCCACCTTATACAATAACTGACAAAATGTTAAATTAGAAACAAAGATAATGGAAAAAATTGGAGAAGCAAATTATTTTGAAAACTTAAATAGATTTCCAGAATTAAGAAGAAAAACAAGAAAAAAGTCAATACATTTCTCTTTAGCTATTGAAAATAATCAATTATCATTATTTCATTATGAATTTATTTTTATACACCCTTTTTCAGATGGAAATGGAAGAACAGCAAGATTATGGCAAACAGTAATAATTGCACATTGGAAAGATTTGTTAAATATATTCCAATAGAAAGTATAATAAGAAAACATCAAGAAGAATATTATATAGCAATTCAAAATTGTAATAATGTTGGAAATTCAAATGAATTTATTGAATTTATGCTTAAAGTTATAGATGAAGCTATAGATGGAATGATTTTAACATCTAGCGAAGAAACTACACAAGAAACTACACAAAAGACTACACAAGAAAAAATAATTGATCTAATTAAAAAAATCCAAGTATTACACAAGTAGAAATGGCTAATGCTCTTGACTTAACTAGAGATGGTATATCATATAACATTAAAATTCTAAAAAAAAAGGCATAATTGAAAGAGTGGGCTCTACCAAAAATGGAATTTGGAAAATAAATGTTATAGAAAAATAATATAAAGATTACTTATAAATATGAGGGGATATAAAATGAAAAATATAAAACAAGAAAATTTACTAAAAAACAATATTATATTTGAAAAAGCTACTATTGATGATATAGATGAAATCATAAATCTATACGCAGAAAGAATGAAATGGTTTAAGGAAAATGGTATAAAGCAATGGAGTAAATATTTAACCAATCATCCAAAAGAACAATTTATTCAAGTAATTAAAAATGGTAATTTCTATATTTTAAAAAAAGATAATGAAATAATTGCAGGATTTGAAATATCTACAGATAGTAATTTTTGGGACGATAATAAATCAAATGCTTATTATTTGTATAAGGTAGTGTCAAAAGTAGGATATAAAAATATTGGTAAAGAGTTGTTTAAACTAGCAAAAAAAATAACAAAAGAAAGTAAAAAAGATTATTTACGAATAGAATGTGTAAGTTCAAATAAAAAATTAAATGAACTATATAATAAATATGGTTTTAAATATGTAAGAGATGGACAAGATTATTATCGTTATACATTAAGGGAGTGGAAAGTAAATGAGTAAAGTAATTATAGGAATAGTAGGAAAACATATAAAAGATGATAAAGTTAGAACAAATACTTTAATTAGAGATGAAGTAAAACAAGCTATATTTGATAATGGCGCTATTGGTATTGGAATACTGTCTCCAAATAATGAAATTCTATATACTACTGATGAGTGGCAAATTGTTGAAGAAAAAATACAAAAAGAAGAAATTATAGAACAAATAAAATTATGTGATGGAATTATATTACAAGGAGGAACTACAAACGAAGCATTTGAAAATTGGATTGCTAAATATTGTTACGATAATAATATACCTTGCTTAGGAATATGTGCAGGACAAAATAGTGTTGTAAGAGGACTTGGAGGAACAACTTATAAAATATCTAATCCAGAAAAGCATAATAAATTAAATGAAGATTATGTTCATAGCATACATATTGATGTATCATCAAAATTTTATAATATAATACATAAAGAAGATATTATGGTTAATTCAAGGCATAAAAGGGCTATTGATGAGTCACCTCTTTTAGCTAAAGTAGGTCTTTGTGAAGATGGTTACGCAGATGTTGTGGAATCGAAAGATAAAAAATTCTATATCGGTGTAAGATTTCATCCAGAAAGTTTATATAAGATGGATGAAAATATGAATAAAATATTTAAAAGTTTTATAGAAGCATGTAAAAATAATTAGGAGAAAAATGGAACAGAATATATTAAAAATTAAATAAAGACCATTAGTGAAAATGGTCTTTATTTTTCTAAATCCCATTCTAATACTTTTGTTTTTCTTCAAAGTCTAGTTGTTTTACTGGATCAATAAAAGTGTGTGTATCCTCTTGAAAATTTTTGACTAATTCTTTTGATTCTCCAATTCTAAATTTAAGACAAATCCAATGTATAAATTTTTCTATTGTGTTATAGAATTTATCAATGATTTTGTGTAAATGTTTATTTTCTTTTTCTAATGATTTAATCTTATTTTTATATTCATATTTAATATCAAATTCTTTCTTTTCCTCGCAAGAGGCTTCTTTTTTTATAAATTTTATTATAATTTTGTTGCAATTTATTAAAAATATGATATACTTAAATAAATTGATTGATTTTTGTATCAATTGTCAAAGAGAGCCAAAAAGTTGTAGATATCTATGTCAATGGTACCAGTCTGGGTGTTTTTATGGGATTTCGTGTTCTATAAGAACATCTTTTCTCTAAGTTTATAGATGAAATTTCAAAAGATTTAAAAATGGAATTTCCTAATTCAACAGCTTTTTTAGTAAAAAATCTAAAATATATGAAAAAATTTTATTTAGAATATAAAGATGATGAAGGAGTGCAATAACTTGTTGCACAAGTTCCTTGGGGACACAATATTGTTCTTATGAAAAAAGTAAAAGATAAAGAAGTAAGAAAAGTATATATAGAAGGAATTTTAAAATATGAACTATGAATATTTAAATAATATGATTCAATACATAGAAAAAAATCTAACTGAAAATATAGAATATAGAAAACTTGCAAAGATAGTTGGTGTATCAGAATATAACTTACAGAGAATATTTATGTTTTTAACTAATATTTCATTAGCAGAGTATATAAGAAAAAGAAGATTAAGCAAAGCATTTGAAGAATTAAAAACAACAGATATAAAAGTTATAGATTTAGCAGTTAAGTATAAGTATAATTCAGCAATTTCATTTACTAGAGCATTTAAAAATATGTTTGGAATAACACCGAGTAGATGTAAAACAAGTAATATGGAATACAAACAATTTCCAATAATAAGATTTAATGACAATAATGATATTTGTGAAGAGCTAAATTATGAAATAAATGAAATTGATGAAATAAGGTTATATTGTGTTGAAACATCAGCTAAAACTCACGAAGATTTATTATATAATATAAGGAAATTATATGCAGATATTGAAAAAAGTGGATTATACGATAAATTTAATAAAAGTGGAATGTATGGAATATCTATATGTAATAAAGACGGATATTTATACTATATTGGCAGTAAAGAAAAATATAAGAACACAAAAGAATTTATTATTCCTAGAGGAAAATATGTAATATTTAGTGCTAATTCAAGAGAACAAAAAGATATAGTTAAAATGGAGAAAATAATATATACACAATGGTTAAATTCTACAAATTATACTATTGATGATGAATTTAATTTTGAATTGTACACCGATAATAATTGTTATTTATATATGTTAATAAAAGATAAACAAAACTGATTTCTGTTAAGTTTATCTTTTTTATTTTGATTTTGTTATAATTTTATCAAGAGAGGTGAAATTACAATGAGTCAAATAAATTATTATCCAAAAGATAAACCATTTACCGAAATCTCAGCAAGTTTCTTTGGTAGTAGATTAAATCCGAGAGATCTAACATGTTATTTGAAATTATTATCCTTAAATAAAAAATTACAAATATCATATCCAGAATATGTTGTCGAAAGTAATTTTTTTTCTTATGGAAATTATCTTAAGTATGGTGTTAGAACTATTTTAGACAGAAAAGATAAAAGAGATAAAATAAATATAATATGTAGCGAATTAATAAGATATGGAATTAAAACTAATTCTATTCCTATAATAGAAATTATAAATTATGATGAACATACTAACCTATATACTCTCAATGAATATCTTAAAAGTAAAAAAATTAAATTGGAAGAGTTAAACGTAGAAGAACTTAGCGAAAATTTAGACAAAGTTAGATAATAATATTGAAGGGAAAGAAAAAAATTGGAATTAAAAACGGTTATAAAAAATAGAAGGAGCATTAGAAAGTATAAAAATTTAGATGTTTCTAATGAAATAATAGAAGATTTAATAAATTATGCAAGATTTGCTCCTTCTGCAAAGAATAGACAACCTTGGAAATTTATGATTGTAAAAGATAAAATTAAAAACGAAATTGCAGATATTATGCTTGAGAAAGAGAAAAAATCAAAAGTTAGCTTAGAAAGAAAAATATATAATGCAAATAGTAGCGTTAAAGCTACTGCGAATATTATGAAGCAAGCTCCAATTTTAATATTAGTATTTAAACCTAAAGAAGATAATTGGCTTATAGGCGATTCATTATCAATAGGTGCAGCTATAGAACATATTTGCTTAAGAGCAACTGATTTAGGATTAGGTTCTTTATGGATAAGAGATATTGTATATACTCAAAAAGATATTGCTAATTTAGTAGGTAAAAGTGATATGGAATTAATTTCTGCAATTTCAATAGGTTATTCAGATGAATTTCCAAAGAAGAGAACAAGAAAAAAATTAAATGAAGTTTTGGAGTGGTATGAAAATGAAAAGTAAAGAAATATTAGACTTTTATAAGCAAACGAGTCAATTTACAGATTTAGGGTATTATAAAGATTTTGCAAAAAACTTGCCAGATGATATAGAAGAATTATGTTTGTTACAAAGAATGCAAATAATTCATCCTGTAGCATTTGATGAAGAAAATGTTAGAAGTAAATCAAATTGTTTTTGGGGAGACATGACAAAAGTTCCTATTACAAGATTAGATTATGAAGAAGATTATTTTCCGACAGCTCAAAGTATGATAGCTGAGTTATTAAGAAAAAATCCTAATTATGAAATAAAAAGAGAAGCAAAGGATAAAATACATATTACTTGTAGAGGACAAGCCATATTATTGGCAAGTATATTAAAAGCAAAAGGTGTTCCTGCCAGAGTAAGAAGCGGATTTGCACCATATATAAAATACGATGAAATTAATTATGACCATTGGATTACAGAATATTATGATGATAAAGAAAAAGTATGGAAATTAGTTGACGCAGATCAACATTGTCCAGACCACGAAATGGGATTTGATTTAAACAATATTCCTTATGATAAATTCATATTTGGAGCCAATGCCTATTTAGGATTAAGAAACAATAAACTAAAAGTAGAAAGTATATTGTATGCTTCTGATCCAGTTACTTTAGGAATGAAAGCAGCTATAAGAGGTCTGTTTTATGATTTTCATTCTTTAATGAACAACGAAATTATATTTTTGCATGTACCAAAATACATACAGGATAAAAATTTTGAATTATCTGAAAAAGAATATAGAGAATTAGATAATTTAGCTAACTTAATGTTAAATCCTAATGAAAATTTTAATAAACTACAAGAAGTATGGAACAATATTCCCAAATTTAGAATCATGTCAGGAGCATTAAATTAGATTATTTTAAAATAGAGCAGAATTTTCATAACTCTGCTCTATTTTTGAATTAACAATAAATTAGTTCTTCTAGTATAATTTATTCAATTAAATGCTTATAATTATTCATAAGTCCTATCCATTTAAATATAAGTCTGGAATATAATAATTCCCCTCTTTGTGATAAGTTATTTCCACAATAACTAAATCCTCATAAAATTTAATTCTACTATTTTTAGACCTATAATTTTATATCTGCTAAAGCCGTCTATAAATACAAATTTTAATAAAGTTTACTTAATTTAAAATTAAGCAAAATATTAATAAAATCATTGATTATTTGTTTGACTTTAAAAATACCCTATGCTATAATGAATAAAAGTTGTATTATAAATAAAAGAATGGTAAATATAAATGAAGAGAATTCTTTTAAAATTGTTGCTCTTAAATTATATAAAAATGTGAGGTTTTAAGAAATGAAAATAAATTTATTGTTTTTTATAATATTTATATCTGTAGGTCTAATATTGCTGATTCTTGCAATAATATTTAAGAACAAAGATAAAAGGATGGTTGAGCAATGCAATCAAAAAACAAAAGGAAAAGTTATAAAATATACATTATGGAATAATAATGGAGTACATTTTCCTATAGTAGAATATATTGTTAACAATGCTAAATATAACCAGAGATTTAAATATGGTTGGATTATAAATAAATCATCATCTTTTAATAAGGTAAAAACTAAAGTAGAAAATAATGTAAAAGAAAAAAATTTAGTAATGAATAGTAATGCCCATATTTATACCAATGTATTAGAAGAACATTTTCCTGTTGGAACTGAATTAGATGTTTTCTACAATCCACAGAATCCAAATAAAAGTTA
>CANQZP010000067.1 GCA_947628395.1 uncultured Clostridia bacterium | reverse complement strand
CGTAGGGGCGATTATCAATCGCCCGGTCTTCGAAGAAAATGCGAAATACAAAAATATCTGTAAGTTGCTTCAATCGCACTCGCTTCGCTCGTTTGGTCGCTGCGCAGCTATTTAAAAATCAATTTTTATACTGCTTTAATGAGTGAAAAAAATTTTTTTAACTTAAATATACATTGCCGTCCCCATATCTGAAAAACTTAATTTAGCATTTACATTAAATTTTCAGGATTCAATCCCTCTAATTCAGGAAGCACAAACCTTCCATCCTTTCTAATCAATACATCATCAAAATATATCTCTCCTCCACCATATTCAGGAGTTTGAATACAAACCAAATCCCAATGTATTGCTGAAACATTTCCATTATTCATATCCTTATAAGCTCTACCTGGAGTAAAATGAAAACTTCCTGCAATCTTTTCATCAAATAAAATATCATTCATAGGTTTTGTTACATAAGGATTTACACCCAATGCAAATTCACCAATATATCTTGCGCCTTCATCTGTATCTAAAATCTCATTTATTTTTTGAGTATTATTAGCAGTAGCATTAACAACTTTTCCATTTTCAAACTCAAGTACAACATCTGTAAATGTAAAATTTCTATAAGTTGATAGTGCATTATATGAAACTTTTCCATTTACTGAATCACGAATAGGCGCTGAATAAACTTCTCCATCAGGAATATTACATTCTCCTGCACATTTTATTCCACCCATTCCTTTTATTGAGAAACTTAAATCTGTTCCAGGGCCTACAATATGAACTCTATCAGTTCTAGCCATTAAACTTTGAAGGCTATCCATTGCTTTATTCATTTTGCTGTAATCTAAATTACAAACATTAAAATAAAAATCTTCAAATTCCTCTGTATTCATTCCTGCAAGTTGTGCCATAGAATCATTTGGATATCTTAATATTACCCATTTTGTATTATCTACTCTTTCATTTAAAATATCATCTTGATATTCTTTTTCATATAATTCCATTTGAGAAGATGATATATCAATTAAACTTGAAATATTTCCTGAAGCTCTAACTGCAATATACGCATCCATCTTTTTCATTTGCTCTAAGTCTAATTCTCTCATTGTATTTAACATATCTTTATTTGCTTCTTTTACAATAGCATGTCTTATATTTTCATCTTCAATTTTAACAAATGGATTTCCTTTTGCTTTATACACTTCTTTTACTAGTTCTCTTCCTAGAAGATACGAATCTTCTCCAACTAAGTTAATTAAAACATTTTCATTTTCTTGTACCTTTACACTATAATTTACAAGTCCATGAGCTAATTTTTTAATTCTTTCATCAACCATTTTTCCTTTCCTCCTTTTGCAAATTTATTATATATCTACTAATTTTTTAAGTCAATATAATTTTTTATACGCTATAACCATTAGAAAAAGGCAATTATAATCAATTGCCTTTTTCTATATAAATTTATTTATTCTTCTACTTTTGTAAACATATCTTTTCCAACTCCACAAAGTGGACATACCCAATCATCTGGTAAATCTTCAAATTTTACACCTTCAGCAGCTTCATCATATATGTAACCACATACTGTACATTCATATTTTCCCATTCTTCTTTCACCTCCTATTTTAAAATATTATCAGCTAATTCTTCGAATTGTTTTATAGTTTCATCATTCATTGTAGATTTTATAGTAATAACAGGATTACAAATAGTTATATCTTTTAAACTTCCAATTAATTCATTCATTAGTTTTCCTGCCATTGGAGCCCAAGAACCATTTTCAATTATTCCAACTTTTCTATTTTGATAATTCTTATGCTTCAAATGTCTTAAAAATTTCTCCATATATGGGAATAATCCTGCATCATAAGTTGGTGATGCTACTATCATTTTATCATATCTAAAAGCATCTTCGATAGTTTCAGCCATATCATCTCTTGCTAAATCACTTAAAACTACTTTTTTAGCTCCTTTTTCTTCTAAAATTTCAGCTAATTTTTTAACTGCTTTTTCTGTATTACCATGTATAGAATTATATGCTATTAAAACACCATCATCTTCTGGTCTATAACTACTCCATATATCATATTTATTTATATAAAATTCTAAATTTTCTTTTAATATAGGTCCATGAAGTGGACAAATCATTTTAATATCTAGAGTAGCAGCTTTTTTTAATAATTGTTGTACTTGAGCACCATATTTTCCTACAATATTTATATAATATCTTCTAGCTTCGCAAGTCCAATCTTCATCAGTATCTAAAGCTCCAAATTTTCCGAATCCATCAGCAGAAAATAGAATCTTTTCGCTTTGTTCATAAGTTACCATTACTTCTGGCCAATGAACCATAGGAGCCATGAAAAACTGTAATGTATGAGTTCCGACATTTAATGTCTCTCCTTCTGATACAACTAATTTTCTATTTTCTATATCTGTATCAAAAAATTGTGGAAACATATCAAAAGTCTTTTTATTTCCTACAACAATCATATTAGGATATTTTTCACATATTAATTTTATATTATATGCGTGATCTGGTTCAAGATGTGAGACTACTAAATAGTCAATTTTTTCTTCTCCTAATACTTTATTTATATTTTCTAGCCACTCATCAGTTGCTCTTTTATCAACTGTATCCATTAAGACGATTTTTTCATCTTTTATTATGTAAGAGTTATATGAAACGCCATTTGGAACAACGTATTGGCTTTCAAATAAATCAATAGTTTTATCATCAACTCCTACATATATTACTGAATCTGATATTTTAACATCTTTCATTTTTATTCTCCTTTATAATAAATATGTAAAATTTTCCGCTCCCGGGAGAGTCTATATTTTTTTACTCACCTTATCCCAATGGCGCTGTAACCATACTAACGTATGTAACAGCGCTCATCGGTCCCCCCGAGCGGCTCGTATAAAAAATATAGAAGCTCTCCCTCGCGCTCTTTTATCTAACATCGTTTTCTAAATCTAACCTTATATGCACATCTTTTAATTGTTCTTCAGAAACCTTAGAAGGCGCACCCATAAGCACATCACGAGCCTTTTTATTTTTAGGGAAAGCAATCACCTCCCTTATATTATCCTCACCAGCAATAAGCATAACAATTCTATCAACACCTGGAGCAGCACCAGCATGAGGAGGTGTACCATAACTAAAGGCATTGTATAATGCACCAAACTTTTCTTTAATAGTCTCCTCTGTATAACCAGCAATTTCAAAAGCTTTTATCATTATATCTTGGTCATGATTTCTGACTGCACCAGAAGCAATTTCATATCCGTTACAAACTAAATCATATTGATAAGCATATATATCTAATGGATCTTTGTTTAATAAACTATCTAATCCACCTTGTGGCATTGAAAATGGATTATGATTAAAATCAATTGTTCCTTCATCAGATAATTCATACATAGGAAAATCAACTATCCAGGCAAACTTAAACACATCTTTTTCTAATAAATCTAATCTATTTCCAAGCTCAATTCTAACACCACCTGCAATTTTTTGAGCTTTTTCAAATTCATCAGCAATAAAGAATATTGCTGAATTTTCTTTAGCATCCATTATTTTAATAATCTCTTCTTTTTGCTTATCAGTTATAAACTTAGAAATTCCACCTGTCAAATTATTATCTCCATCTACTTTAACCCAAGCTAATCCCTTTGCTCCTAATTCTTCTACAGCAAATTCAGACATTTGATCAAAGAACTTTCTAGGCTTTTCTTCCATGTTATATGTACAAATAGCTTTAATAGTTTTTCCTTTGAAGGCATTAAATTCAGTATCTTTAAATACTTCTGTTAAATCTGAAATAATAATAGGATTTCTTAAATCAGGCTTATCTGTACCATACTTTTCCATTGCTTCTTTAAATGGAATACGAACAAATGGAGCTTCCTCTACTTTCTTATCACTATTCTTTTTAAATGTATTAGGAATTACTTGTTCTGCAACTTTAAAAACATCTTCTTGAGTTGCAAAACTCATTTCATAATCTAACTGATAGAACTCACCTGGAGACCTATCAGCTCTAGGGTCTTCATCTCTAAAGCAAGGTGCAATTTGATAATATTTATCAAAACCTGAAATCATAAGTAATTGTTTAAATTGTTGAGGCGCTTGAGGAAGAGCATAAAACTCTCCAGGATGAAGTCTACTTGGAACTAAAAAATCTCTAGCTCCTTCTGGAGAAGAATTTGCAAGTATAGGTGTTTGAATTTCAGTAAATCCTAAAGCATCCATCTCATCTCTCAAAGTCTTCAAAATTCTAGATCTAAGAAGTATATTATTATGAATCTTTTCATTTCTCAAATCTAAAAATCTATATTCTAATCTTAAATCTTCTCTTACTGTTTGGTCTTTTTTATTTATTTCAAAAGGAAGAACGTTTTTGCATTTTCCTAAAATAACAATATCTTTAGCAACAATTTCAATATCACCAGTAGGAATTTCTTTATTTTTATTACTCCTTTCAGAAACTTCACCTTCAATAGAAATTGTACACTCTGTATTTATATTAGAAAGTTTATCCTCAAAAGAATCTTTGTCAGAAATAATAATTTGAGTAATACCAAATTCATCTCTTAAATCAATAAAAATCATACTACCCAAATTTCTAATTTTTTGTACCCAACCAGCAAGTTTTACATTTTCACCTACATTATTAATACGTAACTCACCACAATTATAAGTTCTATATTCGTTCATCTATTATCTCCCCTTCTAAATTAGCTAGAGCGATTATATATCATTTACAAAGAATTTGCAATAAATTTTTAAATTCATCATCAATTTTTAATTAAAAAAGCCATGTAAATTTTTTAATATCTACATAGCTTTTTATTAAATTTTAATTTTTAACTATCCCATGTTATTATCTTTTTTCCTCCCGAAGCTCCCCATGGACTTCCAGGAATACTATCTTTTGATTTGTGTATTATTATACTTGTTAAATTATTTGCCCCATCAAATGCTTTAGAATCAATACTTTGTATACTACTAGGAATTACTACAGTTTTAAATCCTGTTCCGCTAAAGGCAGTTTTCCCAATTTTATTAACTCCTTCAGGTATTGATAAATCATTTGTAGAAGAACAACAATATAAGGCATATAGATGTATTTCTTGTGTACCTTCAGGTATATCAATTGTTTCTAAATCATTTTTTACCCAATATAATATTTTTCCATCACTGCTTAATAAATAATTATTATCAGAAGACATTTTTAAATTCTTATTATTCTCTGACACTTTTATTTGTTTAATGTTTGCATATGCACTTTTATCAAAATCACTAACATTTTCTGGTAAAGTTAGACTATTCAATACAGGAAATACCTGCCATCCGTCTGCTTTTTTATAACTATTTGGTAGAATTATTTCAGTTATTCCACTTCCAAATGCTCCACTTTTTATTGTTTCTACACCATCTTCAACTGTTACTGTACCTTTCTGTACATTTCTATATAATGACATACCATCTTTACTTAATAAATCTCCTTTACTGCTTGACTTAAATGTTTTATTTTTTTCATCTACTTCTATATTTTCTATTGCAGCATTCCATATATCACCATTTATAGTTGTTACCAATTCTGGTATTTTTACTTTTTTTAGTAATTTACACATTTTAAACGCACCATCTTCTATTACAGTTACAGTGTTTGCTATATCAACATTTTCGATATTTGACAATGCACAATATAAAACACTTCTATCTGCATTGTATAATACTTTACTTTTTTCATCAAAATCAAAATACTCATTTTCTGATGTATCAATATTAATTAAATTATTAGAAACATTATTAGCCATTTCTATATTTTTTAGAGAAGCTGGGAATTTTAAAGTTTTAATATTAGAATATTGGAAATTTTGATATCTTAATGTTTCTAAATTTTCAGGTAATTTAAAATTTTCATTTAGAGGACATTCTTGCAGTACAGCATAATTTAATACTTTTATAGAATTTGAAATTATAATATTAGTTAAAGCAAAACATCTAGCAAAAGCACCATCATATATGTTTTCCACTGTATCTCCTTGCATTTCTACTTTTCTTAAGCTACTGCAGCCTCTAAAAGCTCTTTCTCTAATAGTTTTTACTCCCTCTTCTATTATTACTTCTTCTAATGTAGTATTATTTGAAAATGCATTTTTACCTATTGTTTTTACTGAACCTGGAATTACTATTTTTTTCGCATTTACTCCACTAAATGTTCCTTCTTCTATTTCTGTTATTATTCCTGGAATTACTAATGTATCACCATCCATTAACTGTTCTACATTTTCTTTTGTACATTCTAATACTACATTTCCATCTTTTACTGCTACATTTAATGGATAATATTCTATATCCATTTCTTTCGCCCATTTCTGTTCTTGCTCTGTTGCTTTATCTGTTGTATAAAGAGTTCCATATAATATTATAAATTTTTCCTTATGTTCATCTTTTATACTTTTTATTATTTGACCTATATCTCCTTCTGTTATTTCTCCATCTATTAAATTATCATTATCTGCATAAGATGGCTTTTTCTCTGCATCTTCATTCATTCCATCTATATCTATTGCTTCTCCTGCTTTATATATAGATAATTCTTCTTTATACTCTCCAAGTGCTTCCTTAAATTTAGCCTCTTTTGCTCTAGTTAAAATTCCATTATCACCAACCACCATTGCTATTGTCACACCAGCAAGAATTAACAAAACAATAATTGTAATAACTAAAGCAATTAAAGTAATACCTCTTTCTTTTCGGGCAGACACAAGGCCTGCCCCTACACCCT
>CANQZP010000066.1 GCA_947628395.1 uncultured Clostridia bacterium | reverse complement strand
ATTATATAATATAAAGAATAAAAATAAAAGGCACTAATTAATTTTAGTGCCAGTGTGAACGAAGTTCACTTTTGTTCTTTTTTAAATCTCTAATAAAAAAGTTTAAAACAATTAGAAAAAAATAATCCGAATTTTAAGTAGACCAGTTACTTAAAATTCGGATAAAATTAAATATTCCATTGCGATGATCTAAAAGTTTTAAGCTTAGAAAAAGTATATTCTTTATCAGCTTTGCAAGATACAGCAATTGAATATTCTATACTAATTGTAACACCGGTTGAAGTAATTTGATTAGTATTACTTAAATGAGATAAATCTACATAATCAGAATATTCTTGTCTGATATTGTTCGAAAAACGTAGAGTTTTATTAACCATATCATCTACATATAAGATGTTATTGTCAATATCAACTACGATTCTTAAATCATTTAAAACGAATACTAACTCATATCTTTCGTTATCCCAATAGATCCTATCAAAAACTTCATTTCCATCAAAGCTGAAAAATTCATTGTTTGCCATCAAAAAGGCTTTATGATCATCAGCAGACGTTATGATAGTTCCATGATACCCTGTACAATTTGCGATACCGCTTTTTACAATATCAAACCGATTCCAGATATCATCTTTATAAATCTTTGGAAGACAAATTGTGTGTACGGATTTTCCAGAGTCAAAAATAATTTTTAACTCTTTTGTAGCTACATCTTTAAGGAAGATGTAGGAATCATATTTCTTAATGGGTTTAAACAAAAAATCACTCCCTTAAATATCACTAGTTACTGGCCAACTAGCTTTATGGCACTTACCGACAGATAAAAAAATTATAACATATCGTTTTTGAAAAATCAATAATAAAATCGCAAATTTTACATAAAATAAATTGACAATATTAAGATAGTATAATAAAATATATTAAAAACTATGAAATAAGGAGTTTTATTTTTTATGTCGCAAATAATTATATTAATCATTCTGATATTATTAAATGCTTTTTTTGCTGCAACGGAAATTGCATTTATCTCTTTAAATGATGCTAAGATAATTTTAAAAGCAAAAGAAGGAGATAAAAAAGCTAAAAAAATAGAAAAGATGATGAGAAATCCTAGTGCATTTTTAGCTACAATTCAAATAGGTATAACACTTGCAGGATTTTTATCTAGTGCATTTGCTTCAGATGTTTTTGCTGATAACTTATCAGAAATTTTATATAAATTTACAAATTCATTAAGTATATCAACGTGGAGAACTATATCAATAGTAATTATTACTATAATTCTTTCATATTTTACTTTAGTTTTTGGAGAATTAGTTCCAAAAAGAATAGGGATGAAATATTCAGAAAAGGTAGCTAGATTTTCAATTACAGTTATACGAATTATAGCTATAATTGCTTCTCCTTTTGTAAAATTATTAACAATTTCTACAGACTTAATATCAAAAATTTTTGGTGTTAGTAAAGATGATGAAGAAACAGTAACAGAAGAAGAAATAAGAATGATGGTAGATGTAGGCCAAGAAAAAGGAACTATAGATACTGAAGAAAAAGAAATGATAAATAATATATTTGAATTAGATGATATAACAGTTTCAGAAATTATGATTCATAGAACTGAAATGTGTGCTGTAAGTGAAGATATGACAGTTAGTGAACTTGAAAAGGAATTTCATAATGAATTTAGATATAGTAGGATTCCAGTTTATGGTGAAAATATAGATGATATTACAGGTATTTTATATATAAAAGAATTGCTAAAAGCTTCTCAAACTACAAAGCTTAAGAAGATTAAAAAAGATGCATATTTTGTACCAGAAACAAAAATGGTAAATGAATTATTTAAAGAAATGCAGAAAAATAAAATACAAATGGCAATAGTTGTTGATGAATATGGTGGAACCGCTGGTATTGTAACTATGGAAGACGTATTAGAAGAAATTGTTGGAAATATGTATGATGAATATGATATAGCAGAAGAGGAATATCAAAAAATAGATGAAAACACATATATATTTAATGGAAATATTTCAATAATAGATTTAAGAAAAATATTAAAAGTTGATATTCCAGATGGTGATTATGATACACTTTCAGGTTATTTATTAGAATTGTTAGATAGAATTCCAGAAGAAGAGGAAAAACCAGAAATAGAAACTGAAAATGTAATATTTAAAATAGAAGAATCAGAGGAAAGAAGAATTTTAAAAGTAAAAGCTTGTAAAATAGAAAAAAAAGAAGAAAATGATGAAGACGAAGAATAATTTTAACTAAGGAAGAAGAGGATAAAAAATGATAAAAGAAGTACAAGAATACATGAGTGCTAAAAATTTTTCTAAATTAAAAGAATATTTAGAAGTTTTAAATAGTGCTGATATACCTTTATTATTCGATAATTTAGACGAGGAACAAATCATAATTGTATATCGTTTATTATCAAAAGATAAAGCTGTAGAAGTATTTGCTTATATGGAATCAGACATGCAGGAAAAACTTATAAATGCCTTGACTGATAAAGAGCTAAAAGAAGTAGTAGACGAACTATTTATGGATGATACAGTAGATTTAATAGAAGAAATGCCTGCAAATGTTGTAAAAAGAATTTTAAAAACAGTAAATAATGATGATAGAAAAATAATAAATGAATTATTGAATTATCCAGAAGATAGTGCCGGAAGTATAATGACTACAGAGTTCATAGATTTAAAAGAAAATATGACTGTTAATCAAGCTATAAATAAAATAAAGAAAATAGGAATAGATACAGAAAATATTTATACATGTTATGTACTTACTATGACAAGAGAGTTAATAGGAACAGTATCTTTAAAAGATTTAATATTAACAGATGACGGTGTTATTATAAAAGATTTAATACAGAAAAATCCAGTTAAGGTCAATACATTAGATGATCAAGAAGATGTTGTAAAAAAGTTTGATAAATATGATGAAACTGCTCTTCCAGTAGTAGATAAAGAAAATAGGTTGGTAGGTATTATAACAATAGATGATGCTATAGACGTATTGCAAGAAGAAGTAAATGAAGATTTTGAAATAATGGCTGCTATGGCTCCATCTGAAGACAAGTACTTTAAAACATCAGTATTTACACATGCTAAAAATAGAATTGTGTGGCTATTACTATTAATGATTTCAGCTGCACTTACAGGAGGAATTATAACAAATTATGAAAATGCTTTTGCCGCTGTTCCAATATTAGTATCTTTTATTCCGATGTTAATGGATACAGGAGGTAATTGTGGTTCTCAAACTTCAACTTTAATTATAAGAGGACTAGCACAAGATGAAATTAAAACAAAAGATTTTTTAAAAGCTTGGTGGAAAGAAATTAGAGTAGCTGTACTTGTGGGAATTGCATTATTTATAGTAAATACAATACGTATTATGATTCAATATAATAATATGCAACTTGCAATGGTAGTAGGAATTACATTATTTGCAGTTGTACTACTCTCTAAGTCATTAGGATGTATACTGCCAATGATTGCTAAAAAATTAAAACTAGATCCTGCAATAATGGCAGCTCCACTAATTACAACTATAGTAGATACATGCTCGGTATTGATTTTCTTTAATGTAGCATTACTTATAATGAATATTTAAATATAAAAAAATAAGGAGGAATAAAATGAAGATTTTAAAAGAATTTAAAGAATTTGCAATGAAAGGAAATATAATTGATTTAGCAGTCGGCGTTGTTATTGGTGGTGCTTTTCAATCTATAGTTAAATCTTTAGTTAATGATATAATAATGCCATTTACAGCAGCATTTACAGGAGACATTAATTATACTGATTGGGTTTGGAATTTAGGAGATATCCAAATAGGAATAGGTTCATTCGTAACAGAAATTATTAACTTTTTAATAGTAGCATTTTCTATATTTATAGTAATTAAATATATAAATAAATTAAATAGAAAATTAGAAGATGTTGAAAAACAATTAAGAGGAAAGAAGGGTGAAGAAGAGGTTGAAGCTGAGCCAGAGACAAAAATATGTCCTTATTGCTTAACTGAAATTAAATATAAAGCAACTAAATGTCCTCATTGCACATCTGATTTAGAAAAAGAAAAAGTTTCTGAATAATTAAATTATAAATACCCATAATAACTTTAGTGATTACTTGAAAGGAATTAAATATTATGGGAAAAGAAGAAAAATATGAAAAGGGTGACGATGCTACAAAATACGGAGAGTTTGTACCTTCTTATGATCATTGGGTAAGTCTTGATGAGCAAAAAAGAATAGTAAAAAAATTAGAAAATATAACTAAAAAGAAAAAATAAGCAACCATTTTTAAGTGGTTGTTTATTTTTTACATATTGTATAAAAATCCCAATTATGTGAAAAATAAAATTAATAGGGGGTTTTTATGGAGTATAAATTTACTGAAAGTGCAAAAAGAGTTATTGAAATATCAGAAGAAGTTGCTAAAGAGTTTGGACATACATATATAGGTACAGAGCATATTTTGTATGGTTTAGTAGAAGAAGAAAATAGTATTGCAGGGAAAGCTTTTAAAAATAATAAAATAATAATTGATGATATTTATGAAGAAATAGAAGAATTAATAGGACGTGAAGAAAATATGAGTTATGGAGTAATAGGATTTACTCCGAGGTCAAAGAGAGTTCTAGAAAATGCATATTTAGAAGCAAAGAAAATTTCATCAGATTATATAGGGACTGAACATTTACTAATTGGATTAATGAAAGAAACAGATTGTTTAGCAAATCGAATATTGTTAAATTTAGGAGTGAATTTAAATAAGCTATATGACGATATAACAAATGTAATACAAGATTTTTCATCAGATAAAGAAGAAAAAGTAAAAAATAATAGTTATGAAAAAACACCGACACTTAATCAATTTAGTGTTGATTTAACAAATGTAGCAAAAGAGGGAAAACTAGACCCAGTAATTGGGAGAGAAAAGGAAACTGAAAGAGTAATAGAAATTTTATCTAGGAGAACTAAAAATAATCCTTGTTTAATAGGAGAAGCGGGTGTAGGAAAAACTGCAATTATAGAAGGTTTAGCTCAGAAAATTATTTCTGAAACAGTTCCAGATACTTTAAAAAATAAAAGAATAGTTAGTATAGATATTTCTCAAATTTTAGCAGGTAGTAAATATAGAGGAGATTTTGAGGATAGAATAAAAAAATGTATGCAAGAAGTAAAAAAAGCTAAAGATATTATTCTTTTTATAGATGAAATACATTTAATAGTTGGAGCGGGTGCAGCAGAAGGAGCAATAGATGCAGCAAATATTTTAAAGCCGATATTAGCAAGAGGGGAAATTCAGTTAGTAGGTGCTACAACTATAGAGGAATATAGAAAATATATTGAGAAAGATAATGCACTAGAAAGAAGATTTCAGTCTATATTAGTAGAAGAACCTTCAAGAGAAAATTCTATAAAAATTTTGAAGGGATTAAGAGATAAATATGAAGCTCATCATAATGTAAAAATTACAGATGAAGCAATAGATGCTGCTGTAAATTTATCAGTAAGATATTTAAATAATAGATTCTTACCAGATAAAGCAATTGATTTAATAGATGAAGCTTCAGCTAAGTCAAAATTAAATTCTAAAAAAGAACCAGAAAAAATAAAAGAAATGGAGAAAAAATTAGAAGAGATAAAAAGAGAAAAAGAAGAAGCAGTAAAAACACAAAATTTTGAAAAAGCAGCTAGTTTAAGAGATAAAGAAGAAGAGATAAAAGTAAATTTGGAAAAAGAAACAGAAAATTGGGATAGTAAAAATAATAAGAAGTTAATAAAAATAGGTGAAGAAGATATAGAAAAAGTTATTTCTTTTTGGACAGGTATTCCAATTCAAAAAATAGGGAAAGAAGAAAATGAAAAATTAGAACATTTAGAAGAGAATTTAAAGTTAAGAGTTATAGGACAAGATGAGGCAGTAGAATCAGTATCAAAAGCTATAAAAAGAGGAAGAGTTGGATTAAAAGATCCATTAAGACCAATAGGTTCATTTTTATTTTTAGGTCCGACAGGAGTTGGAAAAACAGAACTTAGTAAAGCTATTAGTGATGAAGTTTTTGGAAGCGAAGATTCTATGATTAGACTTGATATGTCTGAATTTATGGAGCCACATTCAGTATCAAAGTTAATAGGTGCACCTCCTGGATATGTGGGTTATGATGAGGGTTCTAATTTAGCTGAAAAGGTTAGAAGAAAACCATATTGTGTAATATTGTTTGATGAAATAGAAAAAGCAAATATAGAAGTTATGAATATTCTTTTGCAAATATTAGAAGATGGTAGATTAACTGATTCAACTCGGAAGAACAGTAGATTTTAAAAACTCAATAATAATTATGACTTCAAACATAGGAGCAAGTTTAATTAGTCAAAAAAAATTTTTAGGATTTAATAAAGGTCAAGAAGAATCTGAAGATAAAAAAGAAGTTCTTCAAGAACTAAAAAAAGAATTAAGACCTGAATTTATAAACAGAATTGATGAAATTGTTGTTTTTAATAAATTAGGAGAAAAAGAGCTAGAGAAAATTATTGATAGATTAATTTCTTTATTAGAAAAAAGATTAGAAGAAAAAAATATAAAAATTAAAGTAGAAAAAGAGGTAAAAGAATATATATTAAAAGATAATAAAGACTTGAATTATGGGGCAAGACCTTTTAGAAGAAAAATTCAAACTACAATTGAGAATCAACTAGCTGAAGATATTCTAAAAGGAAATATAAAAGAAAATGATACTGCTATAATTTCATATAATGACGGGAAAATAGAAATAAAGCCATTATTACTATAAAAATTAAACCAAAAACGCCAGATAAAGAAATCTGGCGTTTTTAGTTCTAAAAAATCTCTGATATGATACGTTCAGAAGCATCAAGCCATAGACTTTTTAAAGCAGCAGAAGTTAAGTCCGGATCTTCTTTAAGAGATTTTTTAAATGATTTAAGAGAATCCTCTATAGCATGGACCTTTTCAAGATAATTATCTCTTTCCTGCTTGCTAATGTTCATTATAATACCTCCT
>CANQZP010000065.1 GCA_947628395.1 uncultured Clostridia bacterium | reverse complement strand
GCTGTAATAATGCTACTCGCATTAAACAGCCCTCATCGGTCCCCACAGCGGACACCTTAAAAAATAGATGGAAATCCCTTCGCGCTACTTAATGATTACAAAATTATCATTGCATCTCCAAAACTAAAGAATCTATATTTTTCTTTAATAGCTTCCTCATAAGCTTTTAAAATAAATTCTCTATTTGCAAAAGCAGAAACAAGCATAAGTAAAGTAGATTCTGGTAAGTGAAAATTAGTAATTAAAGAATCTATGCATTTAAACTCATAACCAGGATAAATAAAAATACCAGTATCCCCCTCATCAACTTTTACAAAACCATTATCATCAGCTATTGTTTCCAAAACTCTACAAGAAGTAGTTCCAACAGCAATTACTCTTTTCCCACTTTTTTTAGTTTCATTTATTAAATCCACATCTTCCTTTTTTATATAATAATGTTCTGTGTGCATTTTATGGTCTTCGATATTCTCCACCTTTACAGGTCTAAAAGTACCAATTCCAACATGAAGAGTTACAGTAGCAATTTTTACTCCTTTTTCTTTTAACTTATTCAAAAGTTCAGGAGTAAAATGAAGACCTGCAGTAGGAGCAGCAGCTGACCCCTCATATTTAGCATACACTGTTTGATATCTGTCCTTATCTTTTAATGTTTCATGAATATAAGGAGGAAGTGGCATAAGTCCTATCTTATCCAATATTTCATTAAAAATTCCTTCATAATAAAATTTTACCTTTCTAGTTCCACCAGGAAGTAAGTCTAAAATTTCTCCAACAAGTAAACCATCCCCAAAAACAACTTTTGTACCTACATGTAACTTATTTCCAGGTCTTACAATAGACTCCCATACATCTCCTTCTATCCTATTTAACAATAAAAATTCAACATTAGCCCCAGTCTCTTTTTTTCCATATAAACGTGCAGGTAAAACTTTAGTATTATTAATAACTAAACAATCTCCCTCATCTATAAAATCCAAAACATCTCTAAAAACTTTATGATTAATACTTTCATCTTTTCTATTTAAAACCATAAGCCTAGATTCATCTCTTTTTTGAATTGGAGTCTGAGCAATAAGCTCTTCAGGCAAATTATAATTGTAATCTGATACTTTCACATTTTACATCCTTTCTTTATCAATTAGTTGTTACTACTTCTTTTGTAGTAGTCATATTTAATTCTTGTCCTGACATATTTTTCAAATTCTTAAACAATTGGAAAATTCCTGAGAAAAAGTTATTAGGTTCATTATCGAATTTTATTTCCTCTGAAATTTCGAAATTACTATTTTGTATAGGCTTAGTAGAATAAACTATACTATCTAATCCAACCTTTTCACCATTTGAATCATTAATTTCTTTTGCCATATAATCCTTGTACCAATTTTTTAAACTCTCAGGGCCTTCTGATTCATATCCATAATTAGAACTATCATGAAGAGCAGGAATCACATAATCTCTCTCTTTTAAATTTCTCTCTAAACTGTGTAAAAATTCATGCACAAATACTTCTTCTGGGAAAGTATTATATCTAGCACTATATTTATACATATAACTATTTTTCAAATCATTAGGTAATCTTATATTAGAAAAACCAATTCCATTATAATCCATACCTCCAAGACCAATCCAATCATTTACAGGAATCTCAGAGTTTTTA
Source organism: uncultured Clostridia bacterium (assembly GCA_947628395.1). Lineage (GTDB taxonomy): Bacteria > Bacillota > Clostridia > TANB77 > CAG-508 > UMGS1994. The sequence continues at coordinate 5,675 of CANQZP010000065.1, read as the reverse complement.
TTTGCATCACCCATTCTAATAGCAATAAATATATGATCATATTCCTCCTTTGAAACATAAGGAGCTATAACATCTTTAACATCTTCTGCCGCAAAATAAAATCCATTTTCTTCATCATATGAAATCTTACTAACAGGATCTGAGATTTCTATTAAATTCGTAGAAACAGTCATATTACCATTTGAAAAATCTTTACAAGTTACTGCAAATCTTTCTAAATTATCTTTTATCAATTGTTTATCCTCATAAGTCATAGAAAAATCATATTCTTTATCATTAATATTAACATCTATATTATCAATAATAAAACAAACAACATTCCAATTATTATCTTCATCTAAATTACCTTTTTCTAATTTAATATCTGAAAACCAAGCTTTTCCCTTACAATCTCCATTATTTCCACCAAGTCTAAAACCAATTTCTAGTTCTTCATTTTGCTTAGAATTAAAATTAAAAGAAAGTTTAGTCCAATCATTATTACCTGTTAAAATTTCACTTTGCTCTCCTTTATTTATTAAACTAATACATGCCCCAGCATTATTTTCTTCAGATTCAATATTCTCTGTTTTTACCATACAAGTAACTCTATAAGGAGTATTAGGCTCTACCTCAACCTTCTTATAAAACACAGAATCATTAAAATCTGTATTTTCTATACAATAACTCCTATTCTTAGAAAACTTTACTTTAGAATCTCTATAAAAAGAAGTTCCATCCATATTCTCTTGAGCTTTTATATAATCATTAAAATAATATTTGCTATAAAATATATAAACAAACAAAAATAATCCAATTATAATACCAATAAATATCAAACTCGATATAATTTTAGAAACCTTTTTCATAAGTCCTCCAATAAAAATTATAAATTATTAATAGCATTTCTAGCCAACTCATCACATCTATTATTAAAAACATTATCACTATGGCCTTTAACTTTTATAAAATCAATTTTATGCTTTTGAGATAATAAATACAATTCTTCCCACAACTCTTTATTCTTAACAGGCTCTTTATTAGACGTTTTCCAACCATTTTTTCTCCAATTATAAATCCACCCATTATTAAAAGCATTAACTACATAAGCACTATCACTATATAACCTTACATAGCACTCAAATTTAAGCAATTTCAAAGCTTCAATTACAGCAGTCATCTCCATAATATTATTAGTAGTATCCCTCTTTCCACCAGAAATCTCTTTTTTATTTTCTTTATACATCAAGATAGCACCATATCCACCTGGACCAGGATTACCTGAGCACGCTCCATCAGTATATATATCAACAATTTCCATCATATCTCCTTGTACTTTAAACTAATATATGGTATTATATCAATAATTTAAACAATATACAATAATTTAAAATTAAAATTTATACATTTTAATGAAAGGAAAAATATATGAATAAAATAATTGGGATAATTTCAGAATATAACCCATTTCATAACCGGTCACACCTACCACCTAACAGAATCACAAAAAATCACAAAATCAGAATATGTCATCTCAATAATGTCAGGAAACTTCACACAAAGAGGCGAAACATCAATAATAAACAAATGGGAAAAAGCAGAACTAGCACTGGAAAATGGAATAGACTTAGTAATAGAACTACCAACTATCTACTCTATTTCTAGCGCAGAAAACTTTTCAAATGGAGCAATAAAAATATTAAACTCATTAAAAATAGTAGATTACCTATCTTGTGGAATAGAAACAGACAATCCTGAAAATTTAATTGAAATATCAGAAATATTATCAAACGAAGCGGAAGAATTTAAAACAATATTAAAAAACGAATTACAAACAGGAATAACCTATCCTCAAGCACTAGAAAAATCAATAACAAAATATACTCGGAAAAAATTATGAAAACACCTTAACCCCAAATAATACTCTAGCAATAGAATACTTAAAATCACTAAATAAATCAGAAAGTAAAATAAAACCTATTCTTATCAAAAGAATAGAAAATAATTATAATGACTTAAAATTAAAAGATATATCTAGTGCTACAGCAATAAGAAATCAAATAAATATTGATATAACAAAAATACAAAAAACCATTCCAGAAACTTGTTACAAAAAGCTATATGAATCTTATAATAACAAAAATATAATATCTTCTCTATCATGCTTCGAAAAAGAAATATTATATAAATTAAGAACAATGAAACTAGAAGATATAAAACAATTACCTGATGTATCAGAAGGATTAGAAAATAAAATAAAAGATTCGGCAAATAATTCAAACTCTTTAGAATTATTGATTAAAAATATAAAATCCAAAAGATATACACAAGCTAGAATTCAAAGAATTCTATTATATAGTCTACTTGGAATCACAAAAAAAGATATGGAAATGTCAAAAAATACTACTCCTTATGTAAGAATATTAGGAATGAATGAAAACGGGAAAAAAATAATATCAAAAATAAAAAAAGAAAATCCTGACTTAAATATAATAACATCAGTAAAAAAATTTCAAGATACATGTAAAGACAAAAACTTACTAAGACTATTAGAAATAGATATTAACTCTACTAACATTTACTCCCTAGCTAGAAGCAAAAATTATGAATCTGGATTAGATTTTACTCAAAAAATTATAGAAGGAAATAATTGTAAATATGAAAAAAATAATAGTTCCAAAAAAATATAATAATAAAAAACTGTCAGACTTTTTATTTGATACATATCCTCTACTAAAAACTGGCATATTTTATAAAACACTAAGAAAAAAAGATATAAGAATAAATAATGAAAAAATATCAAAAGATGCCATCATTTACGAAAATGATGAAATAACAATATTTTTAAATGATGATATTCTATCAGAAAAAAATATAGAAATACAAAAAGTTTATGAAGATGAAAACATACTCATAGTAAACAAGCCACAAGAATTAGAAATAGTATCTTCATCTAAAAATGACAATACCTTAACTGCTATCTTAGAAAAAGAATATAAATATATAAAACCATGTCACAGATTAGATAGAAATACAACTGGACTTGTAATATTTGCAAAAGACGATGAAACACTAGAAATCTTACTTAAAAAATTCAAAAACAAAGAAATAACAAAAGAATACAAATGCACAGTATATGGAATTTTAAAAGAAAAACAAGCAACCCTAAAAGACTATTTATTTAAAGACAGAAAAAAATCAATAGTATACATATCAAGCTCTCCTAAAACAGGTTATCAAGAAATAATCACAAAATATAAAGTAATATCAGAAAATAAAATCGAAAACACCTCAACCTTAAATATAGAACTAATAACAGGAAGAACGCACCAAATACGAGCACACCTAGCCCATATTGGCCATCCAATCATAGGTGATGGAAAATACGGAAAAAACGAAATAAACAAAAAATTCAAAACAAAACACCAAAAACTAACATCATACAAAATAACATTTACCTTCAAAACCCCATCAGGAAAATTAGAATACCTAAAAAACCAAACATTTGAAATTTAGACCGAGGAAATTTTGTATAAGAATTTTTTCTTCTTATACAAAATTTTCTCGGTCTGAAAAAACTCTATTTCTAGTATCTCATACTTCTTTTTTAGGAAATTTACTTTTAACTTAAATAGACCTTGCTGTCACTGTGTCTCAAAATATATTTTAACTTTCCAATATCGTCCAAGAATCATTACTTTTCATTATCTGAATATCAGATTTTAGATAAACTATTGGTCTAACACCATAGTTGTAGGTGTTCATGTAATAATTCGAGCCGAACAAGCAATGACCGCGAATAAAATCAACAGAGGAATTTTCATCTGCTCCTACATAACGTACTCCAAAATCAACATTCCCAGTGTAGGTATATATATACTGGGAGCCAAGCCAGTAAGCTTTATTATTAAATAATCCTGTGTATATATTTGATGTTTGGTCTATTCCTTCTCCTTCACTACTTTCATTACTTGTTGTTAGCGTATTTGGATAATAAGAGTAATATATACTCTTTAACGTCGTTATTGCTTGTTGAGTCACTGTGGTATCACTAGGTTTATCTGATTCCTTCCATCCTCTATCATACCAATAAAATTTTGAATTATGATTATTAATTAAAGTATCTTCAGCCCCATTGGTTAAAGTATAAGATGGATTAGTATGTCCATTCCAGAAGAAGGTAACCTCATTCCCATATTCATAAAGCTCTCCTTTTCCATAGCCTGATTTTTCTGGTCTATATAATGTTATTCTATTTAAATCTTCTACCTTTATACTTCTTGCACTTACTGCACCTGCTCCTTTTCCATACTCCCATGATATTTTATCTAATACTCCTATTACATTTGCATATCCGTTTTGTCCTGCTAAGGCTATATTATTTGACGTTACACTTGCAGTAGGCGCTATTACTAGTTTTCCATTTTCTGCTCCTATTACTATCCATTCTAATTCATCAGCTTCACCATCAGCTTTTAGACTTATTGTTTGATCTTCACTATGTCCCGTTTCTGCCATAGTTAATGTTACACTTGTTGAGGAAGTAATATTTGGATTGTAATTTATTTTATCACCAGCTGTAATTATCAAATTTTCATCTCCATTTGTTATTAAAGTCCCGGCTTGAAGCCATTTTCCATCTCCTACTTTTTTCACTGTATCTACTACACTTACCGTTACATTTCCATCTATATTTACCTCTTGTTTATCTTTATCATAATTTTTAATATCACCACTATCCTGCATTTCTAATAAAATTTCGCCTAAACTCTTCTCCGTTTTATCTCCTATTACATCATCTATTGCACTAGTAGCTAATTGAGTTTCCACTTTTTCATAAAACTCTGCTTTTACTGTTTCTTCCTTTGCTCCTCTCGCCCTAGTCAAAATTCCGTTATCACCAACAACCATCGCAATTGTAACACCAGCCAAAATCAGTAAAACGATAATAGTTATAACTAACGCAATTAACGTAATACCCCTTTCTTTCTGGGCAGACACAAGGCCTGCCCCTACACCCTTTGCATTCAATTCTTTTTCTCTTTTCATTTGTTCCTCCTCTTTTCTTTTATAATATTTCTTATTTTCATAAATTGTATAGAAATCAGCGCGAAGAGATTTTAGCAGTCTTTAGCTAAATTTTCATATTGAATTAAATTTTAATGGCTGCGCAGCGACCAAACGAACGAAGTGAGTGCGATTGAAGCAACTTACAGATATTTTTTAGTATTTCGCATTTTCTTCGAAGGTCAGGCGATTAAAATCGTCGCTACGAAATACGCTTTTAATCTGAAAGTTGCGACAGCAAAGCCATAAAAATTAATCAATATGAAAATTTAATATAAACTCACATAAATCCCTGGGAGCGGTCGTCAAACATATAAAAAATAAAAAAAGCCCACAGATTTTGCATACCACAAAACCCATAGACTTTTATCTATGTTACTCTTACATTATTTAAACAACTATTTGTGTGTGTGTGTGTGTGTGTGTGTGTGTGTGTGTACTCTTGCAAGACTTTCAAGCTTTTTCATTCGTAATCTTCCCTTCAAAAATTTATATTTATATCTTACATATAAAAAACTCAAAAGTCAAGAAAAACTTTAAAACTAAAATTTCTCGTTAATTAAAAAAGTAATTTCTATTTGAGTATAAATAAAAATAATTTAGTTCCACATTAACTATATTGTAATATT
>CANQZP010000064.1 GCA_947628395.1 uncultured Clostridia bacterium | reverse complement strand
ATAGACCCTTTATCTATGTTACTCTTACATTATTTAAACAACTATTTGTGTGTGTGTGTGTGTGTGTGTGTGTGTGTACTCTCACAAGACTTTCAGCGTTTCTCATTTGTACTTTCTCCTTCAAACAATTTATATAATTATCTTACATATAAATAACACAAAAGTCAATCGCAATTTTTTAATTTATTTTATTCATTACAATCTCATAGATAAACTTACCTTTTGCTTTTCATTATCAATCCCAATTACCTTTACTTTTACAACATCACCAACAGAAACTATTTCAGAAGGATTTTTTACGAACTTATTACTTAGCTGTGAAATATGTACTAATCCATCATGCTTTACACCAATATCCACAAAAGCTCCAAAATCAGTAACATTTCTTACAGTTCCATTTAATATCATATCTTCTTTTAAATCTTCAAATTTCAAAACATCACTTCTCAAAATTGGCTTTGGCATATCTTCTCTTGGGTCTCTTCCTGGTTTAGATAATTCATCTATTATATCTTTTAATGTCAATTCTCCTATATCTAATTCTTTTGCCATTTCTTTTATATCTACTTTTTTCAAATCCTCTTTTATTTGCAATAATTTTTCTTTTCCTAAAATGTTATCCACAGAAAATCCCAATTTTGTTAATAACTTTTCTGCTTTTTCATAACTTTCTGGATGCACACCTGTTATTTCTAAAGGATTACTTCCTCCAAAAACTCTTAAAAATCCAGCACACTGCTCATAAGCTACTTTTCCAAGTTTCGGAACTTTCATAAGTTCTTTTCTTGCCTTTATAGCTCCATTTTCATCTCTGTAACTTACTATATTTTTAGCAATTGTTTTATTTATCCCTGCTACATAAGATAAAAGTGAAGGTGTAGCAGTATTTACATCTACTCCAACCTTATTTACTGCGTCTTCCACAACTCCAGTTAGACTTTCAGACAACTTTTTTTGGTTTACATCATGCTGATATTGTCCAACTCCAATTGCCTTTGGATCAATCTTTACAAGTTCTGCTAATGGGTCTTGAAGTCTTCTAGCTATTGATATTGCTCCTCTTAAAGATACATTTATATCAGGATATTCTTCTGTTGCAAGTTTAGAAGCTGAATACACAGAAGCTCCCGCTTCACTAACTATTGCATAATATATCTCCTCTTTTCTTTCAGAAAGTAAATCTGATATAAATATTTCTGACTCTCTTGATGCAGTTCCATTTCCTATAGCAACCATATTTATTTTATATTTATCTATCAAATTATTTATAACTTTTTTAGCACCTTCCACATCATTTTGTGGTTCTGTAGGATAAACTGTCTGAGTATCTAAAAGTTTTCCATTTTCATCAATAACTGCTAATTTACAACCAGTTCTATAAGCTGGGTCAAACCCAAGTACAGTTATATTTTTAATTGGTGGTTGTAATAATAGTTGTTTTGCATTTTTTCCAAATACTTTTATAGCTTTATCCTCTGCTTTTTCAGTTAAATCAGTTCTAATTTCTCTATCTATTGAAGGCTCTATTAATCTTTTATATGAATCTTCTATAGTATCATTTAATATTAGAGAAAACTGACTTTTCTCGTCTTGTATAACATCATTTTTTATTAAGCCCAAAATTTTTTCTTCTGGTTTTTCTATTTTTACTTTTAGAAATTCTTCCTTTTCTCCTCTATTTATTGCTAAAATTCTATGGCTTGGAATAGTTTTAATAGTTTCTGAAAATTCATAATACATTTCATAAGGAGATTTTTCTTCTTTTGCAGCTCTTGTAATAATTACAGCTTCTCTAAAGCAAATACTTTTTATTTTCTTTCTATATTCAGGATTATCTGAAATATTTTCTGCAATTATATCTTTTGCCCCTTCAATCGCATCTTCTACTGTTAATACGCCTTTTTCTTCATCTATATATTCTTCTGCAATTTCATATATATTCTTTTTTTCTCTTTGAAGATATATAATTTGGCTTAATGGTTCTAAGCCTTTTTCTTTAGCAATTGTAGCTCTAGTTCTTTTCTTTTGTTTATATGGTCTATAAATATCTTCTAACTCTGATAATATTTCAGCTTTTTCAATAGATGTTTTTATTTCATCAGTTAATTTTCCTTGCTCATCTATTAATCTTGTAATTTCTTCTTTTCTAGCTTCTAAATTTCTTAAATATTCAAGTCTTTCTCCAAATTCTCTTAAAGTTTCATCACTCAAATTTCCTGTTACTTCTTTTCTATAACGTGCAATAAATGGAATTGTGTTTCCATCATCTATTAGTTTTATTGTAGCTTCTACTTGTGAAATTTTTATATTTAATTCTTCTGCAATTTTTTTATTTATCTCCATGATCTACCTCGCTTTTTTCTATGATTTTTTCTTTGTTTCCTATTGTATAACTTGAAGTACCATCTATTATTTCTAATTTTAATTTACTATTTATTGATTTTAAATAATTATACCACTCTTCTCTTGTATTAAATTTTTTTCCTTCTATACTGTTATGTGGACTTGCACATAATAATATTTCAAAATCTTTATTGTATTTTATACATTGTCTTATTATATGTTCTGTAGCATCACAAGGCTCTAGTCCTATTAGCAGATCATAATTCTCTATATTAGTTCCTTCTTTTCCTTCAGAATATTCATCACACGAAAATTTTTCTTTTATTATTTTTATGTTTTTTTCGTCTGCTTCTTCTTTACTTATTCTAATATCAGGATCCATTGCTGTTACTTTATATCCTTTTTCTTCTAAGTATTGTGATAATCTACATACTCTACCAGCTCCGACGTCTAATACATTTTTATAATTTTCTACTGGATATTTTTTTATGATTTCTTCTCCAAAAGTTTGATGTCGTGGTTCTCGTATTCCTAAATATACGAAGAAATCATATAATTTATCACTAATTACATTACTTCTTGGAGTAGTATAATATTTTTTTAATCCATTTATTAAATCTTCTTTTTCTTTTTTATTTAATCTTTCTTCATTTTTTTCTAAATATATTTTTAGAATTGCAAGCATCATATCTACTATTTCTATATCTTTATCCATACTTCTCACCTTATACATTTTTAAAACAATTAAAAATAAAGGCTTTCTCGGCTCAATACACTCGTTATAGATTCTAACAAAAATTAAAACGAGCCTCTCGCTGTTCTAGCTTCGCTAGCCATCGCTTCCTCATTTTAATTTTTTAAGAATCTATACACTCATTCCAATCACATTCGAAAGCTTTATTTTTAGATTGTTTTAAAATATAATTATTATTCAGTAACTATTATACCTTCCAAATTTTAAAAATTCAAATAAAAATTTGAATTTTTTCTGTTTTTAATGTATAATATCATTCAGTTTATTTTTAGGAGGATTTAAGGATGTTAAATTCAGTTGGTGTTACTGTTAGATTTGGCAAGAGAGTCTTATTTGAAGATGTAAATATAAAATTTACAAAAGGTAATTGTTATGGATTGATTGGTGCAAATGGTGCTGGTAAATCTACTTTTTTAAAAGTATTATCTGGAGAAATTGAACCTAGCAAAGGTGAAGTTACTATGGATAAAGGTGAAAGACTTTCTGTACTAAAACAAGACCACTTTGCTTTTGAAGAGTATAAAGTTATTGATACTGTTATCATGGGAAATCAGGAATTATACAATATAATGAAAGAAAAGGAAGCTATTTATTCTAAACCTGATTTTTCAGAAGAAGATGGTATGAAGGCTGCTAAATTGGAAGAACGTTTTGCAGAACTTGATGGTTGGAATGCAGAATCTGATGCTGCAATGCTATTAAATGATTTAGGTATTAATACTGATTTACATTATAAATTCATGAAAGAAATTGAAGCTAAAGATAAGGTTAAAGTATTACTTGCTCAAAGTTTATTTGGTAATCCTGATATCTTGTTATTAGACGAGCCTACTAACGATTTGGATTTAAAGACAATTAACTGGCTTCAAGAATTTTTAATTAATTTTGAGAATACTGTTATAGTTGTTTCTCACGACCGTTACTTTTTAAATAAGGTATGTACTCATATAGCTGATGTTGACTTTGGAAAAATAAAAGTTTATCCTGGAAATTATGATTTCTGGTATGAATCTAGTCAACTTGCTTTGAAACAAATGAGAGATCAAAATAAAAAGAAAGAAGAAAAAATTAAAGAATTACAAGAATTTATTGCTAGATTTAGTGCTAATGCTTCTAAGTCTAAGCAAGCTACTTCTAGGAAAAAATCATTAGAAAAAATTCAATTAGATGAGATTAAACCTTCAAATAGAAAATATCCTTATATTGATTTTAAGCCTGATAGAGAGCCTGGAAAAGAAATTTTAGAGGTTAAAAATATTTCTAAGACTGTTAATGGAGAAAAACTTTTAGATAATGTTTCTTTTACTGTAAAAAAAGATGATAAAATTGCATTTTTATGTGATAATGAGCTTTCTAAAACTGTATTATTTCAAATAATTGCAGGGGAAATTGAACCAGATGAAGGTGAGCTTGTTTGGGGAACTACTATTTCTAGTAGTTATTTCCCAAAAGATAATAATTATATGTTTGATAGTGATTTATCTATTGTTGAGTGGCTTAGACAATATTCAAAAGATCCTGATGAAACTTATGTAAGAAGCTTTTTAGGTAGAATGTTATTTTCTGGTGAGGAGGCTCTAAAAAAAGTTAATGTTTTATCTGGTGGTGAAAAGGTTCGTTGTGTTTTATCTAAAATTATGCTTTCTGGTGCTAATTTTCTTATATTTGATGAGCCTACAAATCATTTGGATATGGAGAGTATAACTGCTTTAAATGAGGGTATGACTAAGTTTAGTGGAAATATTTTGTTTACTTCTCATGATCATCAATTAACTCAAACTGTTGCTAATAAAATTATTGATTTAAAATCTAATAATATTGTTATTCGTGAATGTTCTTATGATGAGTATTTAGAAGAAACTGAAAATTAAAAAAAAAAGACTTTGCAAAAATCTAATTTGCAAAGTCTTTTTTTAACAAAATTCTTCATCTATCTTTCCATCCATGATTGATGGTAAATATTCTTTATCATAGGTATATTTAGTAAATTGAAATATACTGTCCATAACAATCACCTCTTAAATTTATATTTATTTAATTATTATTCCCACGGTAATTATTATTATACCACTTTTTTTGTGTAAAGTAAATATCTACAAAAAAAGTAAAATTTTACATAATTCACTTATTATGTTATAATATATACATGCAAACGTGTATTTTGCATGCACATTGAAAAAAAGATAACTTCTTGAGTTATCTCATAAATTACTAACTTGAGAAATCTTTTTTCCTCGTGCAAAAAAATTATTATTCTAAAGGAACGCCCCGCTAATGAAGCAAAAATATAAGGTTGCCAAGCTTTATATTTTGGGAACGAACGCCACTTTAAGTGGGTATTAGGGAAAGGAAAAATTATGGCTATATTACAAGTACGTATCAAAGATGGTTTTTTTGAGGAAGCAATTGGACGGTATGTTAAAATTTTTGAACCTACTCATGTAATTGCAGACGGTTGGAACTGTACTATCAGTGATAATGGATGGATTAGATGTGATGCCATTGAAAAATATTTTGATGGCGAACATAGCATGAGATATGTTATCCAACCAAATGGATTTGCAAAGCTGACACTTAAAGTTCCTGGTATACCATTAAGAACTTTAAAAAAATGTTATGTAATTCCAAAAGGAACGAAGCTATCTAATGGTATTATTGGATTGGCTAGTGGTCCTATTGACAAACGTTATTCTTATTTTAGAAATGAGTCTTTTCAAGAATTTTTGGATGAACATGGTATTTCTGCTATAAGACATGAAAACCCAAATAAAAATTTTCTTATCCGTAATGCAAGTTATTATGGTGGTAAGTGCTTTTCCTACTTGCTTACAGATGGAGAAAGCAATAAAGTTCTCTTTGATTTGGGAAGAACCAAAAGTTGGTCAGAGCATTACCATAATAGCCATTCTTATGAGGAGGAAGTTCTTACTAAAGTCTCTGGTTCAACTTGGGTAATTCATAAACAGACTCAAAATGAAGTAAATAATCGCAATTGCTTCAGTATTCTTTATACTCTTGAAAAGGATTTGACCAAATTAGTTGGCCTTCCTAATGTAAGGGAAAAAGAAGAAAAAATTTCTAAGTTGAGAGAAATTGGAAGCATGGGATTTCTTTCTCTAGAAGAATTAAAAAAGTCTCTTCTTGATGTTGTTCCTAATTTGGACAGAGGAAATTATAAATCTTGTTTTACACATGCAGATTTTATTCAAGTAGAGAATGTAAGCAAGTATCGTCCCGACTGTCTTGAAACTAGTAAGCAAAGCAGTTTAATTAGATTCTCAAGTTCTGACGAAGCAAAAAAGGCTTTAGAAGAATTAAAGTGTCTTAAATTTGAGTCAGCAGAAATGCTTGAAAAGTATCTCTTGGAACATGGCTTTGAAGATGCAGAGCTTACTCGTTACTATGCATATATTTCAAAAATCAATAATGATAGTTCACGTATATGTATAGACATACGTACTAGCACTTCAAGAGCTAAGAATTTTGACAACTTTTTCAGAGAATTTTGGAAATGTAAGATTTAAGTTGGTAATTTATGTTGCAAGAGCAGACCTAAAATTTTGGGGCTGCTCTTTGCATGTTAATTACTTTTTTTACTTGACAAAATTTAAATATGTAGTATAATAAAAAAATGTACGGGCCATTAGCTCAGTTGGTAGAGCAGCAGACTCTTAATCTGACGGTCGGAGGTTCGAATCCTCTATGGCTCACCAAAATTCTTATACGAATCCAGTATAAGTAAATCCACCATATTATTAATCGTGTAAGATTCATAATATGGTGGATTTCTTATATTTTTTATAAAAGGTGATAATAATATGAATAATACAGATCTAATGAATTATTGGATTGGGAGTTCAGATAGAGATTATGAATCTATGAAAAAGAACTTTGAAACAAAACAATATACTTGGGCATTATTTATTGGACATTTAACTATCGAAAAACTATTAAAAGCATTATATGCTAAAGTAAATAAAAATAATCCCAATCCACCTAAAATTCATAATTTAGTTATATTAGCTAAGAAATGTAATATCGTATTGGATTACAATAAAATGACAATGTTGATGATATTTAATTCATTTAATATTAGTGCTAGATATGAAGATTATAAAGATGAATTTTTTAAAAAGTGTACTGAAGAATATACATCAGAACAGATAAAAAATATTGAGGAGGTTAGAACATGGCTAAAGGAAATGTTGCTATAGAAATATTAAAAAAAGTAGAAGAATATATTAAAGAAATATCAAAACATTATAGTATTAATGCAGTATATATATTTGGTTCTTATGCTAAAGGAACAAATACTGAAGATAGTGATATAGATGTAGCAATTATTATTGATAGTGATAATAATGTTTTTGATTTAATGGTTGAACTTATGATGCTAACACAAAATATAGATTTAAGAATAGAACCA
>CANQZP010000063.1 GCA_947628395.1 uncultured Clostridia bacterium | reverse complement strand
ACTACTACTGGTCGTCTTCGCAGCGCAGTGCGGACCGCGCGTGGACCGTGTGCTTCTCCGATGGCTATATGGACGGCTACCGTGTGGATACCAACTTCTCTGTTCGCCTTGGCGCGACTTTCTGATTTTGTAAAAAATCAGAAAGCAAAAAGCACGTTATGTAAATAACGTGCCATATTCAAATCGAGAAAGATTCGTGAGAATCTCGAGATTTGAATAAAGATTATGGAGATAGTGTATTATTTTATGGGAAACTTTCGATAAGTCTTGACAAGTTCATTGGGAATTTACTAAGTCTGATGTGTAAAGAAAGGGAAAAAAATGAATGAACCAAAAAAGCAAATTAAAAATCATTGGACTCAAACAAAAATAGATGGAGCTACAAAGAAAATTAATCAAGAAATATATAAACGAAATAGACAAGCACCAATACATATAAAAATGGATGATCTAGCTATATTAATAAATGATAAAATTACAAGGAGAGGGATAGCTAAGGGTCTAGTTTTTGTACAAGAAGATCTAAATAAAAACATACTTGAAGTTGAAAAAAATACTATGAAAGCACTTCTAACAACAAATCCAATTGAGCAATATGAAATGCTTATTAAAGTACAAAATATTATGAAAGTTGAAATTTGGACAGATATAAGATTTTTGATGATAAATAAAGCTATAACGCCAGGAGAAATAACTGAATTGATCAGAAGACAATCTGAAATAGATAAAGATTTGGAAAAATGGTTGTTAGGAGTAGAGAAGGCTATATCCGCCGAAGGGTAAGATTAGCAACTTTTATATATTAAATAAAAATATTTAATATAATGAAAGTGGTTACTCCACCAAATTATTTGGTATTTTCAAAAGAAGAGTAACAAAAAAAATTGTGTAAGACGTAGCTGTTTTGAGGTTTAGGCCTTAGCAACTACTACTGGTCGTCTTCGCAGAACGACACGAACAACGCGTGGAACGTGAACTTCAACAATGGCTATATGAACAACAACAATGTGAATAACAACAACTATGTTCGCCTTGGCACGAGTTTCATTATAATAAATAGAAAAATACTTTTCTTTTTTGAAGAGTATTTTTTAATGGAGAAAAATATGGATGAAAAAGTAACTTTTGAGGAGTTGTATTGCGCATATGAGTTATGCTTAAAGAATAAAAAGAGAAAAATGGGAACATATAATTTTGTTAATGATAGTTTATGTAAAAATTTAATCCAAATATTAGATATGTTAAATAATCGTGAGTATGTTCCAAGGCAGTCTAATTGTTATGTAATTACAGATCCGGCATTAAGAGAGATATATGCAGCGCAATTTTGTGATAGGGTAATACAACATTTTTATATGAAAGAAATTGAGAATATTTTAGAAGAAGAATTAGTTGATGGATGTTGTTCTTGTAGAAAAGGAAGAGGGAATGAATATGCTCTTAGTTTATTAAAAAAGCATCTTATTGAGACGTCTAAAAAAGGAAGTAAAGATTGTTTCTTCTTAAAGATTGATTTATCTGGATATTTTATGTCTATAGATCTAAAACAGGTAAGTGACAAATTTGCGAAATTAATTAAAAATAAATATAAAGGAAAACATAAAGAATTACTTTTATATTTGACTCCAATAATATTTGAAAATAATCCTGCAGTAAATTGTAAATATAAGTGTAATGAGAATATGAGGAGAAAAGTTCCTGAAAGACGAAAAATGAATCCAAAATCAGATTATGGGATGGCTATTGGAAATTTAACTTCTCAAGCTGGTAGTAATTTAAACTTAAGTGATTTTGATAATTATGTTACAAAAGAGCTAAAATTAACAAAATATATTCGTTATGTTGATGATATTGTAATTATTTCTAGTAGTAAAAAAGAATTAATAGAAAAATTACCAAGTATAATGAATAAACTTAGAGAAACTAATCAAATGATAAATGAAAAGAAAACAATAATAGATACTGCTTATCATGGAGTACCGTTTTTAGGTAAAGTTTCGTATCCATATGGATATCAAAAAGCAAAGAAAACAACAATTGTAAGGATATATGAAAAAGCTAGGCAAATTCAATATGAGGATATTAATAATTTATTAGCTAAAACTAATTCACAAATTGGAAGTTTAAAAAGATATAATTGTAGAAAACTTATATATAATTATTCGAGTATTTTGCCTAAAGAAGTACAAAAATTAATATTTTTGGATGATGTACAATTAAAGTTTAAGATTTTTTAATGTAAAAGATGTGCAGATTTTGCATATCTTTATGTCTGTTTTGTTTTTTTTTGTTGGTTCAGGAGTAGTGGGCGATTAAAATCGCCCCTACAATGCAAAATGCCCAATTTTTTTACATTAATTCTTTATATTCAATATCGTTTTTTCCATATTCTTCTGGTTTTAGTCCTACTCGTGTTCTCATATATTCTAAAATTATTATTAGTGTAACAAAGAATATACAACCTATTATTACAGTAGCATATGCAGTTGTTGTAATTTCAAGTAAAAATGAACTAAAGAATGTAAGTAGGGTTGATGCAATACATTCCATTAAATAATTGGCTGACGATATTTTTATTCTCATTTGACTTGTTGAAAAGTTTGCTAAATATTTTTTTATTAGTGTATAATAAGGACCTTTTATACAATATTGTAAAATTAGTGTTAGCATAAGTAGTGGGAGCATAATGTAATTTGGCAAGTCTAAGAGTACAATAATTCCTGATAAAATTAATGAAAAAGTATAGTATAATCCAAAATATGTTAAAGCTTTATTAGCTAATTTTTTATGAAATATGTTAGTTTTTGCAGCTGTTATTGCAGCAATTATTCCTAAAATAGCAAATGTTATTCCTAAATCTTTAGAAGAAAAGCCAATATCATTTAATAAACTTCTTCTAAGAGTAACTAACAAAGATAATAATGATGAAAATACAGCATTAAATAATATTAAACCACGTAATCTTCCTGATCTAAAAATGTATTTAAAAGCTGATGATAGTCCTTTAAAATAATTTTTAAATCGTGTAATTGCTCCTACATTTTCTTCTTGTTCTTCTTCATTATCTATATTTCCGTTAGATGGAATATGTTTAAAACTATAAGAAATAATAACTGCTATGGCGCAAAATATTAAACAAACTGTCATAGGCACATACGGATTTATGACATATAAAAATCCAGTAATTATTGAGCTAATTGCTTCAAAAACATAGAATAAAGCAAAACTTATACCATCAACTTTAGAGAAAATTTTACTTCTTTTTTCTGTTTTAGGAATAGAGTCGAATAAAATATTTGTTTCAACTGTTCCTTTTATAACATATCCAATTGCGCAAAATAAGTTAGCTAAAATTAGAATTGATAAAGAATTTGCTCCCATTATGAATAATACATAAAGAAATATAAATATATTTCCAATTATTAAAGAATTTCTTTTACCAATTTTATCTATTAAAATAGTACATGGAATTTGAAAAATAATTTTAAATAATGGATAAAATGATTCTGCAAGCAAAATTTGTGAAGCAGAAAAGCCTTTACAATTACTTAAAAATAGGAAAGATATTGCGTAATAAAAAAGCAAATCCCATGATAGCATTTTATATAAAGGATATATTCTTAAATTGTGTTTCCTATTTGAATTTATAATTTTTTCTTCGTCCATTGGACCTCCTTGTCATTTGTAGATAATAAAAGTATAACAATAAATAAAAATATTGACAATAAAAATTGACAAAAAGATTACGAATTGATAATATATAAGTGAAAATTGGAGGACTTATGAATATTTATCCTGATTTATATTTAGATAGTGTAAAACTTATAAATTCAGAATTGCTTAAAAAGAATAAGATTACAGGTCTAATAATTGATGTTGATAATACTTTAGTAGATTATGATAGAAATTTAATAGATGGTGCTGAGGAATGGTGTGAAGAATTAAAATCAGATGGAATACAGTGTATGATTTTATCTAATACAAATAAAAAAGATAAAGTTGAAACTGTTTCTAAAGTTTTAGATGTTCCTTATATTATGTTTGCAAAAAAACCTTTTAAGAGTGGTTTTAAAAAAGCAAAGGAAAAACTTGATTTAAAATCTTCTCAAATTGCAGTAGTAGGTGATCAGCTTTTTACTGATGTAGTGGGGGCTAATAGAATGGGAATGTTTTCGATTTTAGTTAAACCAGTAGGAGAAAAAGATATATTTATTACAAAAATAAAAAGACCTCTTGAAAATCATCTACTAAAAAAATATATAGAAAAGAAGAAAGGTTCGAACGACGATGTATTTTAATGATGTACATATATTGATATATTTACTTGTACGGCTTGATTGCTTGTTTTGTAGGGCAAATGATAGGAATTATAAATTATAGATTAATTAGCCATAAAAAAGTTTTTTCAAAAGAAGTTTTATCAGATATAAAAAAGAAAAAATATCCTATTTATTATGGGATTATGACAGTAATGTTTATTTTATATATTGCAATTTTATTTGTAATAGGAATTGAAAAAGATTTATATGCAAATCTAGATTTGATTTCATATTTAGTTTTGACACCTATGCTTGTTTCTGCTTTTATAATTGATTATAAAAAAGAAATTATTCCTAATAGGTTAGTACTTACTATTTTTGAAACTGGACTTATTTTTGTATTTTTAATTGGAATTTTGAATCCTAATGGAATAAGTATAGCTTTTAATAGAATAAATGGAATGCTTGCTGGTGGCGGAATTTTCCTTATTATTACACTTTTAGGTGGACTTATTGCAGGTAAAGAGGCAATGGGATTTGGTGATGTCAAGTTCATGGGAGCTTTAGGATTATATTTTGGTTTTAAAAGTATAATTATGATAGCAATTGTTTCATTTTTGCTAGGTGCAATTTTAAGTATTGGTCTTTTAATATTTAAAGTAAAGAAAACGAGTGAATATATTCCGTTTGGACCATTTATAGTAATGGCCGTATTTGTAGGAATTTTTATTCCAGAGCAATATTTGTTTTCTTGGTTATGGTTTTTATTTTCAGGGCAATGGTTCCTAAATTTAATTAATAAATAGGAGGTGCTTGGAATATGAATTTAAAAATTAAATGGTTAAGAGATAGGCTTCGCAGTCAAGATTTACAAGGAATGATTGTGTCAAATCCATTAAATATTAAGTATTTAATGGGAGTTGATGCTGAAGGAGTTTTATTAATTACTCTTAAAGAAAATATTTTTATAACAGATAGTAGATATACTGAAGCTGTAAATAGAATTTTAACTATAGATGATGAGATTATAGTAGAAGATAAAAAGAATTTAAGTAAAGATGATTATTCTAGCTTTTTTATGTTTTGCGAGAATGTTGGATTTGAAGAAAAATATGTTACTTATGAAGAATATAAAAACATGCTTCAAATGTATAGAGTAAATTTAATGGAAACAGAGGGGATAATTGAGACTCAAAGAGCTGTTAAAGAGGAATTTGAAATAGAGAATATAAAAAAGGCTTGTGAGATAACTGATAAGTGTTTTGAACATCTAAAGAGTTTTATTAAAAGAGGAATAACAGAAAAAGAAATTGCATTTGAGATTGAAAAATTTATGAAATTAAATGGAGCAGATGATATTTCGTTTGAGCCAATTGTAGCTTCTGGTCATAATTCTTCGATGCCTCATGCAACTCCTAGTACTAGAAGAATAAAAGAAGGAGATATAATTTTATTAGATTTTGGTTGTAAATATAAAGGTTATTGTTCAGATATGTCTAGAACAATATTTATAAATTATATTGAGGACGAGTATAAAGAAGCGTATGAGTTAGTTAAATATCAAAATGAAATGACTATAAAAGAGTTTAAAGAGGGAGCTAATTTAAAAACTATTACGAAAACTATAAATGATAATATTAAATTACATAGATTTGCAGTTATGCATTCACCTGGACATGGAGTAGGTTTAGATATTCATGAACAACCTTTTTACAGTACAAATGTAGATAATTTATTAAAGGAAAACATGGTTTTAACTATCGAGCCTGGTGTGTATGTTCCTGGAAAGTTTGGTGTTAGAATTGAAGATACTGTCTTAATAAATAAGGGAAGTGCAACAGTTCTTACAAAATCTAGTAAAGACATAGTAATAATAAATTGCTAAAAAAAGTTATCAACTACTTGATTTTATGCATAAAATGTAGTAATATAGATAGAGTTAATCAAATTTAAGGAGGAAATAATAATGGCAGAAGTATATATGGCAGGAGATTTAAGAAATGGAACTACTTTTGAAATGGATGGTTCAGTTTATAAAGTTGTTGAATTTCAACATGTAAAACCAGGAAAGGGAGCAGCTTTTGTTAGAACAAAACTAAAGAATGTAATAAATGGTTCAGTTTTAGAAAAAACTTTTAATCCATCAGAAAAATTACAAGGTGCAGAAATTGATAAAAGAGATATGCAATATTTATATAATGATGAAGATTTATATTATTTTATGGATAATGAAACTTATGAACAAATGCCTTTAAATAAAGAACAAATTGGTGACGCTTTAAAATTTATTAAAGAAAATATGAATGTAAAAATATTATCTTTTAAAGGAAATGTATTTGCAGTAGAGCCACCTATGTTTGTAGAATTAGAGGTTACATATACAGAACCTGGATTTAGTGGAAATACAACAACTACATCAGGAAAACCAGCTACTCTAGAAAATGGATATGAAATTTCAGTCCCACTATTTGTTAATATAGGAGATGTAATAAGAATAGATACTAGAACTGGTGAATATATGGAAAGAATTTAAGATTTAAAGGAGATAATGCTAGTGTCGAATTTTGGTGAACAATACAGAAGAATTATTGAGACGTTAGAAAATACAATTAAGGATGAAAAAAAGTTAAATTTAGCTAAAGAACAATTAGATACAATGGTTCAAAGTATAGTAGATGATTGTAATCTAATGATAGATAAATATGATGAAAAGATTGCTTTCATAGAAAAGACGAATACTAAAAATGAAGAAAAGTTAAAAGAACTAGAAAGAAAAATCAATGATTTTGAGAAAATGATAGAGTTAGAAGAATATGATATATTCATAACTTGTCCTTATTGTGGTTTTGAATTTCAGACTGAGTATGATGATGAAATTAAAGAAATTCCTTGCCCTGAGTGTCAAGAAATTATTGAAATCGATTGGGATGAAGATGAATAATATATTAAATATCAAAATAACTTAAAGGATTGACGGCTACGCCGTCTTTTTTTAATGTAAAATGTAAATGTGGTCCGAGTAGTTGCTCCATTAGTAGGATTTCCTTTTTCATCTCTATATGGATTGTTTAAGACACCATAAACATTTCTAGGTCCAACATTACCAATATGTTTATTTACAGGTACTATGTCTCCAACTTTTACAATAAAGTTAGGAGATACATGGCAATATGAGGCTGTATATGGTGGAGTTTGAATTGTAATAGTGTATCCGACCTGCTCCTGAAAATCCTATAAATATTACTTTTCCGGGAAAAGCTGACACGA
>CANQZP010000062.1 GCA_947628395.1 uncultured Clostridia bacterium | reverse complement strand
AAAAAATGAAAGGATAAGTAGATTGGAAAAATTTGAAATACATGAAAAAGATTTTACAATTGAAATGGTATATAAAAAAGACGCAAAGAGCTTGGAAGAATGTTTATTAAATATTATTAAAATAAAAACAAAAGAGAGGTAAAAGTGGCTGGTAGAAAATCAAAATATGACACAGAAGATGTAAGTGTAAATAATAAAAAAATTTGGTCTGTTGCTAAATATATAAGACTTTCTCAAGAAGATTCAGAGACTCGGAGAAGACAAGAGAGAAAGTAACAGTATAACAAGTCAAAAAGCATTATTACAGGAATTTATTGATGAAAATGATGATTTAATTGTTTATGATACTTATGTAGATGATGGATATACTGGAACAGATTTTAATAGACCTGAATTTCAAAGATTGTTAGAAGATATGAGAAATGGAAATATCAATTGTGTTTTAGTAAAAGATTTATCTAGACTTGGAAGAAATTATATTGAAGTAGGAAATTATATTGAGCAGATATTTCCTATTTTTAATATAAGGTTTATTGCTATAAATGATAATGTTGATAGTTTTAAAAATCCTACAAGTACAAATACAATACTAGTACCATTTAAAAATTTAATAAATGATGAATATGCTAGAGATACGTCTATAAAAATAAAGTCTGCTTTAAATGGGAGAAAAAAGAAGCGGAGAATTTGTAGGAGCATTTCCTGCTTATGGGTATATGAAATCAAAAGAGGATAATCATAAACTTGTTGTAGATAAAAAGGCTTCTGAAATCGTAAAGAAAATTTTTGAATGGAAAGTGTATGAAGGTTTAGGAAATTTAAGTATTTGCCATAGGTTAAATGATATGGGAGTCTTAAATCCAACAGGATATAAAAAGAAAATTTTAAATCAAAATTATAATAATTCAAAAATAAAAGAAGATTTTTCTTGGTGTCCATCTACAGTTAGGAATATTTTAAAAAATGATATTTATATAGGTAATGTTACACAAGGTAAGAGAAAAGTAAAAAGTTATAAGATTCATAAAGTAGAAAATGTTCCTAAAACTCAATGGATTACAGTAGAAAATATGCATGAACCTATTATAGATAAAGAATTGTTTTATAAAGCTCAAGCTTTGAATAAAGTTGATACTAGAGTTCAGAATAGTGGTAATTTAAGTATATGGGCAGGTATTCTTAAATGTAGTGATTGTGGAAGAGCTATGCACAAAAAATATTCTAAAAATAAAACTGGAAAGATATATGAGTATTATATTTGTGGTACATATAGAAAAAAGTCAAATAAATTATGTACAAAACATACTATAAAACTAGAAGACTTAGAGGATTCTGTATTAGAAGCTATTAAGCAAAATATAAAAGAAAAAGTAGATATAAAAAAATTATCAGAAAAAATAGATAATTCAACTAAAAGAATAGTAACTAAAAATATAGATAACATGATAAAATTAAAAGAAAATGAGATCGATAGAATAAAGAAATTAAAAAATGGATTATATGAAGATTGGAAAAATGAGTATATAACTGAAGAAGAGTATTTAGAGTATAAACAAAAATATGAACAAGACATCAAAAAAATAAAAAATATAATTATAAATTTGAATCATCAAGAAAATTTGCAAAAAGAGGTTGTAAATGAAAATAATGAGTGGGTAGAAAATTTCTGGAAAAATAAGAATATAACGAAATTGGATAGAGATATTGTAACAGAGCTTATTGAGTGTATTGAGATACATGAAAACAAAAAAATAACAATAAATTTTAAATTTGCGGATGCCTCTGAAGAAAACATATTTAAAAAACACAGATAATTCAATGAAGTGGTAAAATGAAATTAGATTTTTATGTCTATTTTCATTTTACCACTTCAAGGTTATGAGCGTAGTTTGAAGACATAAAATTAAAAATATTACAAAAGTATTAAATTTTTGTAAAGAAAAGAAAAATAATGTAATATTTGTTGAAAAAAGCCAAACTTTAATATATATATATGGTATAAATAATAGAAGTGGGGGGAAAATAATGTTAGTTTATGATGTAGAAGAAAAGAAAGTAAAAGAAGCAATACAACAGGTTTACAGAGATTTTGCTTTGCAATATAGTGAGATTCAAAAATCAGAATTATCAGAAAGTGAAAAAAGAGAAAAGATAGATGAATTATATGAAAAGGCTAAGACTTCTGAAACAATTTTAATGGATACAAGCAGTTTATCAGAACTATCAAATGAAGAGAAAGAAGATTTGGGAATAAAGGAAGAAAGTGAGCCAACTGTTGATGAAAGTGTAGTTGATGCTTTAGTTTCTATATATGCAACTAGAGCTAAAATGCCAGAAATAGATGCAATAGATATATTAGAAGGTATAACTTTAGATGAAAATGAAGAACTAGAAGACATAGGTACAACTACATTTGAAAAAGAATTAAGAGAATATTTTACAAAACATTATTCTGATTTGATAGATACTGGATATAATAGTTTCCTTTCTAAAATAACAGAAGTTCCAGACAAATATGGTCTGCATAATGAATATGGAGATTTAGCTAAACTTGCTATAAAACATAACTTAGACCCCAAAAAATTTCATTGTTTTGGTTACCAACTTACAGTACAAGATGGTTTAGTTGCAAACGAAAATTCAATTCTAGGCAGAAGCAATGTTTTTTATGCTACTTCAAAAGGAGTAAATAGAAGGATATATGATTTATATGCCAAATCTTTATTTGAAGAACAAGAAAATGAAAAAAATTTTTCTTCAAATGAATTAAAAGCACTAAAAAACACATATATTACCTATGCAGAAAAAAATGGATTTGAGATAGAAGATAGAGATGTACTTGAAGAAATACCAGTAGATATGAAAAAAGTACAAGGTATTGCAAGTTATATAAACAGAGTATTAAATGAAGATGGAACAATATCAAGTGATATGACAGAACAATTTGCAGCCGAAATAGAAAAAGATTATTCAAAAATAATGAATTTAACTTCATTTAACTTTGGAGAATTAGAAACAGTAAAGCAACTAGCAAATGATGAATATATATCACTATATTTAAGTATTAACGAAGATAGTGTATTAAAAACAGATGAATTTAGCCCAGATATTGCGTATGGAACACCAGAATATATAAGAGATAAATATAAAATACTTATGGAAAAAATAAAAGAATTATCACATACAGATGCTTTTTCTAATGGATATTTTGATGTTGAAAAGGCAAATAAGCAAAAAGAAGCATTTAGAAGATATATTCGTGATAATGGAATTGAAGGAATTGATATAACTATTCCAGAAGTAGAAATAGATCATAAAAAGACAGAAATGATTGCAGATGCTATATTAAATAAATATGGAGCAGAATATGAAAATAAAGAAGAAATGAGAGCAAGAATTCTTAAAAAAGTCGAAGATAGATACCCAGAAATGTTTTATGAAAGACAAACGATAGGATTAGATGATTTAGTAGGTGAAGAATTAAAAGATATGGGAAATAGTTTTGTGACTGAAAGATTATATATGCAAAATGATTTTGGATATATTGGAGATTATAGCGGATTTATTATATATGCAACTCCAGAAGCTATTGCAGAAAAAATAAAGATATTAGATGATAAAATACTTAGTAAAGATTTTTCTAATGATGAAAAAAGAATTAGAAAACAATTAGTACAATATGCCAAAGATAATAAATTTGATATACCAATACCAGATATAAAAAGTATTGAAAATAAAAGACAAAGACAACAAGACAGATTTACTTTTAGAAGTAGTGAATTAGATTTCTTTGATAGAGATATGTTACCAGATGATCCAACTGCTAGAGAAAAAATAAAATTAGAAGATTCAATTCTTGATGTTATGTGGAAAATTTCTGAAGGAAATTCTGGAGCAATAACTGCAATTACAGAAATTGTGAAATCTGAAAAAAATGGTCTTATGTTTTTGCTTAATCTAGATGATATGAATATAAGAGGATCACAAGTTTGGAAAGCATATGATGGTTTATATAATAAAAATGGAAAAAGATTTGCAGAAGCTATTACTAAAAGAGATCAGAAAATGGTAGATTTCATAAATGAAGAATTGGCATCTGTAGGAGAAGAAAAAGCAGTTACAGGAGGAGCTTCTTTTGACAGAAATAAAACTCCAGATAAATATAGATTTACAGAAGAAGAAGTTGAGCAATTAAGAACTCAAAGAGAAGAAAGAAGGGAAAGACAAAGAGCAGCAAGAGAAAAAATGCTTGCTAATAGTCCAGATAAAAAGAAGAAACTAGGTCAAAAGAAAAGAGAAGAAAGAGATGCAAAAAGAAAGGCATATAGAGAAAGATTAATTGCAAAAGGCAAGAAAAGTATTGGAGAATTAGATGGAAAATTAATAAAATTAAAAAATGCAGAAAGTCAGGCAAAAAAGTTATATAATGAATATGAACAAAAAGTAGAAAAAGGAAGTGAAGAGCTATGATTGAAAAAGTAAAAAAGTTTTTTAGAAATCTATTTGGTACTGATAATAAAGTTTATTTAGAAGCGCCCAAAAATGAAAATACAAATATAAATTATATAGAATCTCAAAATAGAAACAATGAATTTCAAGAACAAATAAAAGTAGCTCCAGATATAGTAAGAGAAAAAGCTTTAAGGTTACAAAAAGATTATAAAGCTGGTTTGATAGAGGAAGAAGATTTATCTGAAGAAGATTTTGAAATTTTGAGTGATTTGTATTATAGTCAGATTGAAAGTACTAAGCAATCAATTGAAAATTACAGAAAGAAAATTTTAAATATAAAAACGAAATTAGCACAAAGTAACTAAATAAAATATTATTTCATGGCAGACTTTATGTCTGCTTTTTTTTACCTAAATTATGTAGTAAAAATTATCTTAAAAGTTGACTTCCTAGCTTGAAATATCGAAAAATTTATGATATTACTTAAGAAAAAATGGAATTGTAAATGAAAAAAGTAGATATTAAAGAAATTGTAGATGCATTACAAATGAGATTTGCAGATATGACAGAGTAAGATTATAGGAGAAATATATGAAATTAAAAGATAAAGAATTATGGTTGGAATTATATGATATAGCTAAAGAAATACAAAAATTGGAACCATGGAAATATTTATGGGATACAGATTTACTAGTTTATTTAAGCGAACCATTGAAAGATATATTATATTGTAGTGTAATGGGACATGCTGGAATGCATACAGCAATAGGAGTTTATCAAGGTAACCAAATTAACAAATTTATGGATATAGCAAAAAATCAATATCCAGAAAATTTATTCATTAATTATCAAGATTGTTTGATGTGTAATTTTTCAAGTAGACAGGATACATTACCTAAAAATAGAGAAATAATTAAAGAATTAGGGATAAGTTTTAGAGGAACATGGATTTCTTTTGAAAATTTTGAGAAAGGTTATGAACCAAGTCCTATTAATATAAAGCAAGTAAAAATAATGATTGAAGCTTTAAAGAATTTCTGTATGATGTTTAGGGCTATTATAGAACAAGGAATGATAGCAAATTTTGATGAAGGAGAAGTTTTAGTAAGGCATTATGATAAAGAGAGAAAGTTATATTTGAATTATGCCAGTCCTTTAATGATTCCCGAAAAAGATTATCAAATCATTCATGCAGATGATAATTTTAAAAAAGATATAATGAAAATACCGCAAACAGAAATGGAAATAGAATATGAATTTTTAAATTATTTACCTTTTAGAATGCGTGATTTTAAAGAACAAGATGGAAGGTATTATTACCCAAGAGTAAGAGCTATATCTGACAAGCAATCTGGAATTATGTTATTATTTGAATTTATAAATAAAAATGATTATAAAAGTGAAGAAGAATATTTACTAGAATCAGTAAAAATATTAATTGATTATTTTCATAAAATAGGAAGACCTAAGAAGATATATGTAAGGGATGAAGAAACTAAAATGTACTTAAAAGAAATTGCAGATAAAGCAAAGATAAAATTAGTTGTAAAATCTAGACTTAAATCAATTGATGAATTTTACGAATCAATGGAAGAAGAGATGTAATTTTATAATTGCAATAAATTTTGATTTATTGTATATAATAAAAATTTTATAATATAGCAAAAGTAGGCTGATGTAACACTAACCAAAGGTGTGTCAGGTTAAAATTAACCTCATCAGCTACTTTTTTCGTATAGGAAACTATTTTGGATATAGCTAAAATATTGGATATATGTAATAAAAATTTCTAAGTATAATAAACTTAATTTGGAGGACAGAAAATAAAAAAATAATAGTGAATTTTAATTTGCAGATTATGTTGAAAAAGATAAAAATATGTGATATTATGACTAAGACTGATATTAAAAATCTTAAATATAATATTTTAGGAGGAATGTATGGAAGAAAAGTGTGTTGATAAAAGAGTAAGAGAAGAAACTAAAGAAATACTAGAAAAATATCCAAAAGAAAAAGATCACTTAATAGCTATACTAAATAATGTTCAAGAAAAATTTGGATATATACCAAAACAATCACAAATAGTTATTTCAGAATATTTATCAATCCCAATGGCAGAAATATATGGGGTAATAACTTTTTATTCAAGATTTACTTTAAAGCCAAAAGGAAAATACAATATTGGAGTATGTTTAGGTACTGCTTGTTTTGTTAAAGGCTCAGAGCAAATTTTAGAAAGAGTAAAACAAAAATTAGGAATTGATGTTGGAGAAACTACTCCAGATGGAAAATTTTCTATTGATGCAACTAGATGTATTGGTGCATGTGGTTTAGCACCTGTATTTACTGTTAATGATGAAGTACATGGAAAAGCTACAGTAAAAATGGTAGATGAAGTAATTGATAAATATCAAAAAATGTAATAACTATTTCTAGGAGGTAAGTATGAAATCTTTAGACGAGATAAAACAAATTAGAGAGCAAAAAAGAAAAGAATTAGACTTAAGAGTAAATATAAAGGCTGACACAAAAGAAAAACATATACTAGTTTGTAGAGGTACAGGTTGTACATCTTCAAAATCGGCTGATATTATTAGTAATTTTAGAAAAATAATTGAAGAAAAACATATTGAAAATGTAAGAGTAATTCAAACAGGATGTTTTGGACTTTGTGCTAAGGGTCCAATTGTTATAATTAGACCAGAAGACACTTTTTATGCCATGGTAACTCCAGATGATTGTGAAGAAATTATAAATACTCATATTCTTGAAGGAAAAACTGTAGAAAGATTATTATGCAAAGATATAGATGAGAGTATTGTATATAAACTAGATGAGCTTTCTTTTTATAAAAAGCAAAAAAGAATTGCATTAAAAAATTGTGGTATTATAGATCCCGAAAATATTGATGAATACATAGCTTTTGATGGATATAAAGCATTAGAAAAAGTATTAAAAGAAATGAGTGGGGATGATGTTATAAAAGAAATAACTGATTCAGGACTTAGAGGACGTGGAGGAGCAGGATTCCCTACAGGTAAAAAATGGAGCTTTACAAAAATGGCAGAAGGAGACCAAAAGTATGTCGTTTGTAATGCTGACGAAGGTGATCCTGGAGCTTTCATGGATAGAAGTATATTAGAAGGTGATCCTCATTCAGTAATTGAAGCAATGATGATTGCTGGATATGCTGTTGGAGCAAATAAAGGATATATTTATGTAAGAGCAGAGTATCCTATTGCTGTAAAGAGAT